>JAEOUB010000095.1 GCA_016839545.1 Candidatus Kariarchaeota archaeon
GCAGAATCCTCCTGGTTGGTCATGGTTGAGTTCCCATATCGCATCTCAAGTCTTGTATCAATTGAAGCATAGACTGTGGGTACTCTAACCCAAGCGAGTAGAGCTGCATGAGTACTATTGAAAGAAGAATCATACGTTTGGATCTCATGAGGTGCCTGTGTCCCTGTCTCGTCAAAGAATGCAATATCATCACCATCAGCCTGGGCATAGGTCTTCAGATCTGCATCCTTGATATCTAGTAGGAGTGGAAAGTTTGCCAACTGACTATCAATGTTAGAACTATTAATGTAGATATTCTTGTAATATGGCCAATTCTCAGTATTGATACTCTCTTCTTGCTCAGTTAATATCTGATTTTGACCATTTACTGTAGATGTGTAACTTACCGGATTGGTGGATGAGCCCACATTATCGTTTGAATCAACATCAGAAAGTGCACTAGGTGTGTTCGCTGTGAACATCACAATTTCACCGTTGACGGGACTTAGCGTAAGGAGTGTCAGCAAAGCTAACACTGCAGTCATATGAAGGAGGAATGACTGTTTATTACCCACCTGAACAACCCGGTGACATTAGCTATATTTCTTCTCTATCAAAAGTATTTAAACTAATCCGGACAAAATCTATCATACGGAAGTCCCTAGGATAAAAATTAACGATAATTAAATGCAAATGGAGGCAGACTTTACTCAATATCTTTATTACTTCAGACGAGTATGGGAGATTGAAAAGTACGTGAGCGACGTCGATAACATCAGTGTCAAAATTGTGATCCTCGGTGAGCCAGCTGTTGGAAAAACATCTCTCAGATTAAATTTCATAGGACGAGGGATGGGCAGTGCTGAAGAATTCCTTATGACACTAGGGGCAGATCTTTCTGAGGCAAAAGTTGAGATCAGCAACAAAATTACTCTTGATGCTCAGATCTGGGATATTGCCGGACAAGAAAATTTTACCCCAATAATTGGTGAATATCTTCAAGGTGCACAGGGAGCAATCATTGTATACGATATGACAAGAAGCTATACTTTCGATAAAATAACAGACTGGCTTGAAAAATTGCATAATGCAAATCCAGACCTTGATCGAAACATTCCCTTCATAGTTGTAGGTAACAAAGCGGACCTGGATAATTTCTATGATTACGATGAAGAAAAAGTTGTCTCATTCATAGAGTATCTGAATAGACACAGATTGTACTCTCAGACTGATGCTGAACATCTTAATACCTCTGCAAAGACCGGATATGCGGTCAAACAGGCATTTCAGCGATTAGGAAAGATCATTATCAGGAACTTTATTGAGTTGGGAGAGTCTATTGAAGGCGCATCAGAACTCTTCTCTGACATTGAGAGTAGCGCACCTAAATCAGTTGAGCCCAAGAAAGTAGAACCAGTAGAAGAAGACAGATTGGTCCGTCCAAGTGAAAGGTTCGTTCAGACTAGAGATCAAGTGAGCGGACAGGAGCCTACTCCCTCGCAACCTGTGTCAAGACCTGAGCCTACTCCCTCGCAACCTGTGTCAAGACCTGAGCCTACTCCCTCGCAACCTGTGTCAAGACCTGAGCCCACTCCCTCGCAACCTGTGTCAAGACCTGAGCCCACTCCCTCACAACCTGTGTCAAGACCTGAGCCTACTCCTTCGCAGGCAACTCCAACAGAGGAGCGACCTAAACCAACTTTTCAAACTCGGGTTAGAACTGGAACAATAAGTCGTCCTCAACCTTCAAACCCCAATGAAACAAGGGAAACAGTTCCTGCATACCAAAGTGATGATGAACATCTGGTACGACCTAGTGAACTTCTACGTAGACGAAGAGAAGAACAGGAAAAGAGAGAACAAGAAGGAAAGCAGTAATTCAAGTAATTCAAGAGGAAAATTGTGAATTTGTGGAAATTCTACCAAAGTTGTCGAAAGTCCTTTTATAAAATTCTACCATCACAATAATAAGTTTTAGTGAATTAAATATGGCTCACATCAAGGTCTCACGGCTTACTAAGTCATACAGTAGTCAGATAGCCCTGAATACTCTAGAATTCGACATCCAATTCAAAGGATTAGGATTGCTTGGACCGAATGGAAGTGGGAAGACCACATTCATCAAATTGTTGTTAGGTATAATCATACCAACTGAGGGTGAGATCGAACTCGATGTGGATCCCAAGGAAATCAGAGTTGTACCAGATAACCCTGTTCTACCGGACCGTATGACTGTCGACGAGTGGATTTACAACTTGGAACTTATGTATGGACCAAATACAGAAGGAACAGATGTTCAGACAGACCTTGGTTTGGAAGGTCATTGGCATTTGAGTGACCTTTCCGCAGGACAGAGAAGAAAAGCAGCACTTCTTGCAGCTTTCTATGGAGAACCCAAGTTGATTATCATTGACGAACCTTCCAATTATCTTGATATTACAACAAGAGAGTATATCCTCATGCTTCTCAAGCAGCGAGTTGACCGCACTGGGTCTGCAGTGATTATATCATCTCATAATGTTGAGGAGATCAGACTCTTTGCAGACAATGTAATACTACTAAAAGATGGCCGTCTAATTGAACATGTAGTACTCATTGATGAGATCCCTGAATTCTTTTCGATCAAAGTAAACAACGTCCCAGCGCTTGAGACAAAATTAGAGGAAGCTGAGCTTTCTTTCTACAAAGAAACCACAATACAAGGTGAAGTTATCAAGGTAGAACCAAGTGCTAGAGTATGGGCTGTCCTTGAGGATTATTCCAAGATGTTTGGTCAAGTACAGTCATTCAAAGCTATTGACACCTTAGAGAAGATGATAGAGGAGGTTACAAGATGAGTTCCAGAGAGAAAATGGCTCACAGTTATCTATTTTTCAGAACACCTACTGAGTACTTGATAGTATTCTTTCCGCTGATGGTAGGTATATTCACAAATATCTTCAATACAAGCCCTCAAAGTGTGGGAAGTGTTGACCTGGA
Organism: Candidatus Kariarchaeota archaeon; assembly: GCA_016839545.1. Taxonomy (GTDB): domain Archaea; phylum Asgardarchaeota; class Heimdallarchaeia; order Heimdallarchaeales; family Kariarchaeaceae; genus Kariarchaeum. The sequence continues at coordinate 2,959 of JAEOUB010000095.1, forward strand.
AAGCATTGAAACATTTCAATTCAATGACCTCAGAATCTATCTTTTCAGCTCGAAGATCACAATTATGATACTTGTTTCTTTTTTCATCTGTTATAGATGGGCTAATATGTTAGCTGATGGAAGTTATGGGTTCTGGTTGACCACTGGGGTTGTTCGAAGACGTTTTTTCTACAGAACAATTTTCAAATTTGTTAATTTGCTAGCATTTGCGCAGTTCCTCGGCATGATCATTCTGTCATATCTGAATGAATATTTCTTTTCGATTATAACATTACTCACACTCGGGGTATCAGTATACAGTGGTCTTTTCTTCCAAGTCGTCCTGGCTGTGTTTCTCAGTAATCTATTAAGAAATCCCGAATTTGCTAGCATTACATATCTTACTATCATGGGTTTCAATCTTACGTTCAATTCGGCAAACTCTGGTGTATTATATCTGATGTTTCTCAGTGATCTGGCATTTAATGACCCAGATGCCTTGCTTGCAGTGATTTTAGCATTTGCAAGTGGGGCGATTTTACTGGTGGCAGCGGTGAGAGTCCACTTGTCCCAGGACATTGATATGTAGGTGATATTATGAAGTTTTACAGAATAATCGGTGTTTTCTTTCTGAGTTCTCTGCTCCTTCTTCTTCCTCTGCTTTCAACCTCTTATGAAGTTAAGCTCTTTCCATTCGAAGAGGAGAATATTGTTGTGAATATAAAATCACCAACTGTTGATCTGAGTACTGAAATTGGTGCAGGTGTAGATATCGCGATTTACTATCTTGACCCAAATACGGACGATTTGGAAAATTACATAAATGTATCACTTTTTGGTGAAGAAACGGTGAATTTCGACAAGAGAGGGAATTATCTCTTCATATTATTTACCCAGTTCTTAGGTGATGTCATCATAGATCAAAGAGGTATTTCACCAACGAC
>JAEOUB010000096.1 GCA_016839545.1 Candidatus Kariarchaeota archaeon
AGATCTTATCTGCAGAGAATAATAATATCACAAGTATCTCTTCTTCTTCACCTAGTAACATGTTCGTAAATACGGGGATCACAATTCTGAATCGCAAAATATTTGATGTTATGCGAAATTACTCTCCTTCCAACCAGAATAATATCCTCAATTTGGATCTTTCTAATGATGTATTTCCTTATCTTGTTTCAAAAGGAGAAATGTAAGCATTTGTTACCAAGAACTGGTGGGTAGATATTGGTAGTATCTCACGTCACGGGTCGATTTCTGACGAAACCCTGCGAAATATGATGTACGGGGGTGATATGAAATGAGATGGAGAGATTGGCAACAAGAGATCTCAGATTGTGATATTATCATATATTATAACGATAGTGAACTTTATCCAATCACTGAATGGTTACATCCAGGAACGCTACCTATCGGTACAGGTTTACATGATGATATACGTCAAGATTTGCCTAATTTAGATTGGCTTATTCGTCATGCTGCTTGGATGGGGTTCCAAAAAATCACTGTCGTCTCTCACGAACCTTTCAAAGGACTTGATCTGTTTTATAAAGATTTCATGAATGGATTAGATATAAAATTCACAAATGAGCACATCAGTGAGGTCTTGAAGTCTAAAATTACCAAAGGATCCAATCAACTTATCCTCCTAAGCGGTCTAATCCATACGAATGCCAATTTGAGACATGCGTTCATGCTACATAAGCAACGTGAGAACCTAATTTCCCTATTATCCATTAGAGGATTGCAATTCAGAGTCGGGCTTGCGGATTTATCCGGTGATGATGTTAAATCATTTCGAGAGAAACCCCTAGACAAAACGCTTCTTGTAAACTCAAATATAATCATAATTGATGCTAAATCTCTGGTGGATGATAAGGAACTTCATAGTAAATTAATATCTAGAATTGATGGACATGGATATTCGATTGAAGAAATTATTAGGCATACGATAAATTTTTTCATTTCTGAAGAATTGATGAAAAGTGTGGAACTAACTGGGGTTTCTGATGATCCATGGTTTTTGGACCTATCTCAATTAGAAAATTGGGTAAAACTTGATCATGATCAATTCATTGAGATGTTTTCGCATCTCTATACTATTGAATGAAACTAAGAATTTGAAACTGCCGAATTGATAAATGGTTCAAAAATATCTCTAACACCTTCACCAAGTAGCGCAGAACTTTCAAGATATTCAGCATTGTGAAGTGCAGCAAATTCCTCTGCCTCTTCAGTTGATATGGCTCGAGCATCGTCCAGATCTATTTTGTTACCTACAAAGATGGTCTGTATCTTACCTACTTCCTGATCAACTTCTTTTAGCCATCTCTCAAGATCCTCAAATGTCTTTCTTCTAGTGACATCGAAGACAATCACAGCACCTGATGCTCCTGAGTAATAGCGTTTCCTCAGTGTCGAAATAAATTCCTGACCTGCAGTATCAAAGACCATCAGTTTGATTTTCTTCCCCTCTACCTCTACTCGCTTCACCATAAAGTCAACACCCAGGCTAGGTTTGTAGGTAGAAGAAAACTTGTCGTGGGTATATCGATTTGCGATTGAGGTTTTTCCCACTGCTCCATTCCCAAGCAGAATGACCTTTACTTTGAGTTCATCATTAATTGAACGCATCGGTGAAGTACCTACCGAACTCTCTTTCCCTCTCAACATTATATGTATGTTCATTTCTTCATTTTCTTTTGATCGCAGTCAACCTGTTCAATGAGCTATTAATTTCCAAGAAGATACATGTTTCAGTTGGGAGTGCTTTTCTATCAGGTCATGGAGTTTCGAAGGTTGAAAATATATAATAGGGAACATCTCTGTACGTTTCGTTGTGAATTCATCTCATTTTCCCGAAACCTTTAAGTAGAGAAGGTACCTTTGGCATATTAGACACAACCTTTGAGGGGGCAAAATTCTGCCCCTACAAAGAGAATGTCTTCCCAAAAAGGTGAAAAACGAAATGGTAGAACTATTAGTCCAATCCAAGGTACGCGCATACATCAAGAAAAAAGGTCTCAACACTGGTGGAGACTCCCTCGACGCTCTGGAGAAATCCTTCAAGAGAGTAATCGACGATGCTGTAGGCCGTGCAAAAGCCAACGATCGAAAAACCCTCATGGCACGAGATTGCTAAATCTAAGTCATAAACACTAAAATCGATCTAAAATAAACTCTTTATGAATTGAAATACTCAATCAATATGATTCAGATTCACTCAAAATTTATTGTGATAAGCGTTCTTTCTGAGCTCTTGCAGCAGATGCCTTGAATATTCTAGACATTCCTATTATAATGAATGCAGCAGATGCCAATACTCCCAGGAGGAACTCTCCAGCTGAGAAGAAAAATGAAAAGACGATGGATCCAAATAGGATAATGAAGAACCCGGAGATGAAACTGGGTGTTTTCTGATTTGCATCAATATCCTCACTAGATTTTGCTTGAACTGGTTTATGACCTTCCTTCCTTGCTAGCTCTCTTCTGGCCTTATCTCTCATTGCTTCTCGTTTGGTCACAGTTAATGCTATAGAACAATCATAAAAAAGAATTATTGAACTAGAAATCCTCTGATTACCATCAACTATTCAATACACTCTTATTGGTAAAGATCCTAGGATATTTTGAAGATGGTATTTTCACAGCTTAGAGCTCCATTTACCAAACTAATGCAACCTGTGTACAAGTTTCTTGCAAACATCGGGATCCACCCAAACATGATTACAATCATGGGTCTGGGGTTAGGTTTCGTCTCTGGTTGGGCATTTGCAATGGGTGAATACATGGTGGCAGCAGTGACCATTTTCCTGTCAGGTACACTTGATGTCCTTGATGGTGGAGTTGCCCGAGTTGGAGGCTATGCCTCTTCTGAGGGTGCTTTTCTTGATTCAGTTGCCGATAGATTAGGTGAGTCTGCCGTCTATATAGGTATCGTACTCGGATTTACTGAGATCCTTCATCAACTTCTTGGGTTAAGCATACTGGTGCTTTCTTATTCCATTTCCTATCTCAGAGCAAGAGGTGAAGGGCTAGGAGTTACCCTTGAGGGAATTGGTGTGATGGAACGTGCTGAAAGAATGACTGCTCTCTTTATTGTAGGTCTCATAGCTCATTATTTCTCATTTACAGTCTTTCTAATCTCCCTGATATTTTTCATGACATTGGTTTTCATCACTGTGGTGCACAGGTTTGTCAGGGTCTATGGTGCTTTAAAATTGTCAGGAGTTCCAGTATAGGGAACTCTGAGGAATAGGTATTGGCTAGGATATTACCCAGATAATATTGTTATTCAAATGGATTGATACTCAAAAGTGACTATGCGTTTTGATGAGGGTAGTCCTATCGAGTTCATCTTTGGGAAATTACCTCGGTCTCTGGAGCCCAGGATATCTCAGATTAAAGAACCCAATTCTCCCTCTCGTTTGGAATTTGAGATTTGGTGGACTGGTCTGATGTATGGACTTCTTACAATTCTCTTTGTTGATTTTATACCCGTATCTGAACTTCTGTCAAACCCTAGTTTCCCAGTAATCCCCTTCCTAATGTATCTGGTGTCAACCTCGCTAATTTCAAGTATCAAATACTATGTTCAGTTTAAGCGATATGGTCCTGACATCAAGGATCACGAGCATTTCTCTTTCTCGTTCCTCCTTGTTCAGAGCATTTTGAGTTATGCGACTGCAGGATTTCTTGTACTTGGATCACTTATTGTTTTACCCTTCTTCACCTTTATCAGTCCATTAATTCTCAGTCTCATCGGTGGAATAATTGTATTCATGGTCTATTCAAGGATCATGTCCACTCTCCCACAAAACTCAGTGGGTATGGGAATAGGATTAATTCCTTCA
>JAEOUB010000097.1 GCA_016839545.1 Candidatus Kariarchaeota archaeon
ATTGTACAAGGCAACAATAATTGTCCTGGTGCTATTTGTGGGTCTTCTCTACAGTGGTGTACTCGTAGATAGACCGAACCATGACATGGATTACAATCCTGAAAGTCAGGATATCTGGGAATCTGACATACCCATCGGAATTGATTTGGTGATGTTTGCAGATCCAAACTGTGGTTGCTGCCATCTCTATATTGATTATCTTGAGGAGTATGGATTCACAACAAGGACAGAATATCCTTCAAACCTGGCAGATATCAAAGATTATCAGGGGATACCAAAAGATGCCAGAAGCTGTCATACTATCAAAGTGGGAGACTATTTCATTGAAGGTCATATTCCAATTGAAGCAGTGCAACACCTACTCTCCACCAATCCAGGTATTGATGGGATAAGCTTACCGCAGATGCCAGCAGGATCACCGGGGATGAGCGGTATAAAGTCGGGAGATTTTGAAATACTGTCAATAAAAGATGGCCAAGTGACCGGTATATTCCTTACTATCTAAGTTGCATTAACTTGGTTTGTATCCACTAAACAGGACTGATTGGTAGCTGATTTCTTCTACCTCACCTTGATATGTATCTTCAAATTCAGTCAGATAATCGATCTTCTCCAGTCCAGTATCCTTCATAAATTGGATATAGTTGTCAATTGAGGTAGCACCACCCACACAGGCGCACATATCAGCATCTGTCACTTGTTTGTCTTTGGAGTCTGCAATCATATCAGAGACCACAACTCTTCCACCGGGTTTCAGTAATCTGTACACTTCCTCGAATACTTTTGCCTTGTTGGGAACCAGATTGAAGACACAGTTGGAGATAATTAGATCTGCAGTGTTATCAGGTAAGGGTACATCTACGATATTCCCAAGAACGTATTCAATATTATCATGTTCTCCTCTTCTTGCATTGGCCAGAACGATCATATCTTCACCAAAATCTACACCATAAACCTTTCCTGGTGCAACTTTCGGGGCAACACGTCGAGTGTCATATCCAGGTCCTGAACCTAGATCAATAACAACCTCACCGGGTTGTGGATCTGCAATGTCTATCAACCGAATATCACAGCCTAAGCTCTCGTTCTTCTGTACAGGCTGTTGTGTGACAGGACCACAGCAACCCGAGTCATTTCCTGCAAGGAGATTTCGAGCCACTTTGGCATAACTCTCCTTAACTTCTAGTTCTATAGGATTTTGAACCATATCATCTGATCCGCATGTCCTTATTAAACATCTCTCAGATTTAACTACTTAGTAAAGGTAGTAAATTTGAAAAAATATGATTTTTTGTGATTAGAGCCAATATGTTTAACTATATGGAGCTACTATTGACCGTATGAAAATAGCAGAGCTCATCGCACAGCTGGAATCTTTGGATTATTTCCCCTCTATCTACCATTCCAGAATACTCTCTGCCTTGATCCAATCAGTACAGCCCCTTACTGCCAAGCAATTGTCAAAAAAATTAGAACTGGCAGACTCAAAGATCTATCCCACATTAGTGGAACTGGAGGAATTGGGATTGATACACACAGATATCTCAAAACGCCCCAAACGATACTACTTCGATAATCCCCAGAAGCTTCAATCCTATCTCAAACATCAATATGCAATGGAACTCAAGAACAAAGATGATCGCATAAAGAAGATTGTACATCATGCAAATCAAATCTGGGAACCTGATGAGTTTGAACTCGGCAATATTGCACAGATCTTCAAAGGAGAGGAAATAGAGAGAGAACTAGTACGCCATCTCAAACTGGCTAAAGAGCAGCTATTTCTACTTGTCTCCGATAGAGCAGGTCCATACATCCCGCTGTTGCAGCAATTCTTGGAGTCAAAATTGCATGAGAACTTCAGAATAAAAATTGCACTACCAGCCGCTAGTGAGTGGGACTCAGTCAGAAATACACTGGCAAAAAGTGGAGGTGCAAAAGTTGAGGTAAAACAGAGTTTATGGTCCGCAAGCAGTTATATTGTCCGAGATCGCAAGGTAATGATGAATCTGATGCACTCGGAACAGGATGTGGCATTGATAACAAATGATGATCTTCTCGTCAGCAATATCCGATCTTGCTGGGAGAATACTGACTGTTGCAGCCCCAAACTGATAGAGCTGAAAATAAATCACCAGATATAATGTTTGTCTGAGACTTCCTTAAGTTGGGTAAACTGATCTTCAGAGAGTTTAATTTCACGTGCTGAGAGAATGTCTTCCAGTTGATCGGGAGTACTGGCACCAATTACAGCTGAGTCCATAAAATCGTGATGTAGCACCCAGGCAAAACTCAGTTTGGCAACTGTCGTGTCAAGCTCCTTTGCCATTTCTGTCACAGCATCAACCACAGCATCAGCCTTACCCTCCTCAACTGTTTTCCGAAGCATCTCTTTGCCTCCCTCAGGATAGGGTATTTTCGAGTGATATTTTCCGGTCAACAAACCCCCTCCAAGCGTACCAAAGGTGATCAACCCTATATCATAATCTTTGGCAATATGCCGTGTATCTCCATTGTACATCCCTCGAGAGAGCAGTGATGTTGTTAGCAATTTTGAGCCTATGGAGTTTAGCCCGTATTGTTGTGCCAGGTAGTGCCATGCAACCATATTATAAGACCTCATGAACAGAGGAGCACCGATTGATCGCACCTCACCAGATTCTGCCAATTCGTGAAATAGTCGTACAAGCCCATACAGGTTCTCATGACCATCATAGTAATGGGCCTGATAGATGTCGATGTAATCAGACTGCAATGCAACTAGGCTTTTCTCCAGCTGACGAGTGATATGAAGTCGACTCAACCCACGATCGTGTTTACCTTGACCAGTAGGCCAGCCAACCTTGGTGTTGATGACGACCTCGTCCCTATTACCTGCCTTTGCCATCCACTCACCGATTATTGTCTCAGATGGTCCATAGCCACTTGCAGTATCAATCAGATTAATTCCGAGATCATGTGCTTTGTCAAGGATGGCAAATGCTGTATTTTTTTCTAATCTACCGAAGTTCATACCTCCGAGAGCTATTGATGAAACTTGAAGGCCTGTTTTACCAAGCTGAGTATATTCCATACTACCCCCCATTCAATGGAAGTATATAAATTAAGAATGTACTTCTAAATTGAAAATACCCCTACATTCATTTGACAGACATTAATTGGTACGATATGGTACTCGATGAGGCGACTCATTTTCTTCTTCGGGGTGAATACGAGAGAGGAATTGACTTCATCGATGAGACGTTAATTGAGCTAACTGATGAACATTTAGTTCCTGAACTTCTCTTGATCAAAAGCAGGATGTATTACCACATAGGAAGAGTCGATCAGGCATCCTATTTTGCCTTGCAGGTAACGGAGATGGATAGTTATAATGAGATCGCTGCGGTTTTACTGCTCTTGTATGATTTTGAACAGGGTTACCACCTTCCGGTTCGTGAGAAACTTGTTGAATTGAAGGATTGGGAAGTAAGAGAAACGACACCTGATAGGATCCCACAACTCAGTTGGTATTTCTATACACACGGTCTGATTGCAGATTATGATGGCGATCTTGAAAACGCGGTCGAGTATTTCTCAACTAGCCTCGAGCTTAGAGAGCAGCTCGATGATCAATTTGAGATGAACATAATATATTATCGACTTGCAACTGTAGAGAGG
>JAEOUB010000098.1 GCA_016839545.1 Candidatus Kariarchaeota archaeon
CCTGAAAGAGGTAGCCGATCGCTGGGGACTCAATGAGAAGCGAGTGTTCATCGCACTCGAGGATTTCTCCACCAGCAAGGCGCTGACAGAACCGGTGTTTCACCGTGATGGTATGGATCTCTATCTCGTGAGTTACTTCAGACAGGCATGGACAGACCTGCTGGCAAAGATTGACGAGGAGGAACCTTCCAATTTTGACAGTCTGATCAGCAGTGCCCGTATCCCTGACAAGGGACTGCTGAAGGAATTTGCACAGCAATGGATTGCCGAGGAGAGCAGTGTCTATGCCCTGGGCAAGGATGGCCTGATCCGCCCCAAGAGTACGATCCCCGAACTGGTCGTCACCTACATTGAGGATGCCTGGGAGGCAAACAAGCTGCAGTTGACCTACTGGGAGATTGCAGATATCTACGGACTGACCACCATTGAAGTGGAGAGAATTCTGCAGAAACTGATTGACAGCAAAGAACTCACCGGAGTCACCCTGTGGGCAACTGATGAGATTATCAAGCCCCAGTTATAATAAGTTGATCAACACTCAGAAGACTGCACCATTGAGCAGAGTAGCTGCAAGAAATAGCAGGACAAATCCCAGTGCAAGATTGAGTATTGTTAAATTCTTGATCAGTGCCACTTTGGCAAGAAATTCAGGAGTCGGCTTCTCACCGGGAGCAGGTGCCATCTCCATGGCTTGGGGTGACAGCCGCATACCGACAGTCATACCAAGGGCAATCATTGCCAGTACAATCAGCATCTTGATGCCGAGTACTGCATTGTAGGCAGCAGAGAAATCTGCCATGGATGAGAACACAAAAGAGCCATCAAAGGTATTGAACAGACCTGTGAGCACAACCAGACCAATAACGGGGTTGGCAAACTTGGGGAAGCGTTCTGCATGAATCGATATAGCCTTCATTCGGGCCGCAGGATCTAGCGCATCAGTTATGGGGTAGAATATATAGAAAGTATACCACAGGGCACCGATCCACATTGTCATTCCAGTCAGGTGGATGAAGTCAATGAGTATTGTCAGGAAACTCATGGTGTGAGTATTTTTGGATTTATTATAACTGTTACGTGGGAGAATTGAACGGCATAGAGAATTAGCTCAGTGAGGCATTCTCAATGCCATCGGGAGTGATAAGCGTCTCAATTGCACTCACAGCCTGGATGGCGTGCTCACGTCCATTCTCGATAAAGACGGTATTGGTGTGAACACCATAGGCAGCAGAGCCAATCACAAACATTCCGGCACAGTTGGTCTGGAAGGTATCGTCAATATCAACTGACAGGTCATCCTGCAGCTTCAGGCCCCATTTTCTCAGCAGGTGGACATGGGGAGTGAAGCCAGTCAGTGCAAAGACCCGGTCAGCCTCGATAAACAGGTCTTTCTGCTCAGGAGTATCGACCACAATACCATCAGATCTGATCTGCTTGGTCTCCGCAGAAAGAACTGCCCTGATACTGCCGTCCTTTATCCGGTTTCTCAGATCAGGTCCCACCCAGTACTTCAGTGTGGGCTTGACATCCTCATACTTGGCGACGATAGTAACACGGGCACCGTGTCTCCACAGCTCCAGTGCTGCCTCTGCACCTGAATTTCCAGCACCGATTATCACCACGTCATGATCATAGTAGCCATGTGGCTGGTCATAGTAGTACTTGACAATATCCAGGTTCTCCCCCGGAATACCACCCAGCCCATTGGGATTGTCAAAATAACCTGTGGCAACCAGCACCACCTTGGTCTGAATATTGAACTCCGACAGGTCTCCCTTGATTGTGGCAGTGCCAAACACCTGGAAGTTGCCCATCTCACCCTCGATTCTCTCAACTGCATGATGCTGCTTGAGATTGAGATCCTCCAGCTGGGTCACTCGACGGTAGTAGTCCAGTGTTTGCTGACGGGTCGGCTTGACATCTGTTGACGGAAACGGATGATTGCCAATTTCAAGTTCTGCGGCCGTGGTAAAGAAGCGCATATGCACTGGAAAGTTGTAGATGGAGTTGCACAGTACTCCCTTGTCAAGAATGAGGTAGGAGAGGTCTGCACGTTTTGCCTGGATCGCAGCTGCCAGACCCACAGGACCGGCACCGATAATTACCAGATCATACATCAAGATTACTTCAGTTCCCTGTTACATAACTCCTATGATCGGTCAATACCCGATGTGGAGAGAAAATTTACCTCTTGTAGTTCCGTTTTGAAGAATAATTGCGTTTTGACTTGTTTCTCTGCTGTCGAGATTTATTGTAGTTTGAATTACCCTGCCCGTCTCTACCTTTTCTTGGTCTTGCATCCTCGGAGATGGTTGAGAGGTGGGGGTAGTCCGTTTTACGTTGGAGTTTCTCTCCTGTCATTCTCTCGATTTCCCTCAGATAATTTCTCTCAGCAATTGAGCAGAAATTGTAGGCAATACCTGATTTTCCTGCACGTGCAGTCCGGCCAACTCTGTGGATATAGACCTCGGGTTCATTTGACATCTCATAATTGATCACATGAGTGATATCATCAACATCCAGCCCCCGGGAAGCTACATCAGTAGCCACCAGAATATCAACCTCACCATCCTTGAATTCTCCAAGAATTCGCTCACGAGCGTTTTGAGACTTGTCTCCATGGATCGCTTTGGCATAGTAGCCTTTCTTCTCCAGAATACGTTCCAGTTTTCTTGAGCCATGACGAGTACGGGTGAAAATCAGGACTTTGTGGATATCCTCAGTTTCAAGGATATGAAGTAGCAGGTCAACTTTGTCCCCCTGTTCCACAAACATGACGTAGCTGTCAACCTCATCCACTGTTTCAGTGGGAGAATCTATAGTCAGCATCTCGGGGTCTGTTAGTAGTACACTGGCAAGGTCCTGTATCTGATCTGGCATGGTTGCAGAGAAGAGAAGGGTCAGACGGTTATCTGGGATATGTGATACAATCTTGTGGATATCATTGATGAAACCCATATCCAGCATCCGATCAGCCTCATCAAGTACAAATGACTCGATATATTCAAGCTTGATCACTCCCTGATTCATGAGATCCTGTAATCTTCCCGGTGTGGCCACAATAATATCAACTCCCTCACGGATCAGTTTCACCTGCGGTTTCTGAGATACACCACCATAGACAGACACTGTCTTTACACCTGTATACTTGCAATAATCATCAATATTTTCACAGATCTGTGTGACCAGCTCGCGGGTTGGTGCGAGAATAAGTACGGTGGGTTGTCTTTTCTTGTTCTTGGTTTCTTTTGATAATATGAACTGGAGTAATGGAAGAGCAAAGGCAGCAGTTTTTCCAGATCCTGTCTGAGCAGTTGCCAGAATATCCTTGCCGGATAGGATAAGAGGAATTGCCAGCTTCTGTACGGGTGTGGGTTCACGATAACCAATATCATAGAGTGAGCCGAGAATATCCTCGCTCAGACCCATAGAAGCAAATGTTCCGATCTCCTCAGAGGTGATGACAGCTGGTTCTGGAGTAGAAATTAACCGAACCTGTACCTCTATTTCACTACCTTCGACGAGATCGGGAAGATTAACAATAATTCTTCCATCCCTGACGACTGAGGTGAAAGTTTTGAGATCTTTCATACCTTGTCTCAGTTTCGTACTTCTTAAGATTGTATGAACAGAACATAATGCAGGATTTAAGTCCCACACCTGTCCATTCCCTAATGTAGGTCAATCGAATATACTCCAGCGGATCAGCTTATATCAAAGATATGAGCCAAATCCCGTGATGACAAAACCCAAGGTTCTCAGCACCGATGAGTATCTAAAAATTTGGGAGACACTTGGAAAGGGTGATGGCTTTGTCGTACTACTCAATGATATCTACCAGAAGGTGGCAGACCCAATCCAGGCAGTTGATTACAGAGATGCCATCTATTTCTTCCATGGAGTAGCCAGGTATGCCCAGAGCAAGCAGCAGTTGGATCTCTTCAAATCCAGCCCCTACCGCTACCTGCACAATATCATGCAGATAGAGGGAAAGATCTGGAGCCGAGGATTCGAGTTATTCTTCGTAGGCACCAACAAACGAGGGAACGAACATATTTGAAGAGTAATCAGTAACACAGATTATGGAACCCAAAAGCTATGATGTGATAATTATCGGAGCTGGTCTCGGAGGTCTGGCAGCTGGTGCAATCCTGTCACAGGCTGGCAAATCAGTACTGATGATTGAACAGCACAATATCGTGGGAGGAGCAGCCACACATTTTGTACGGAAGAGAACTATGCGTTTCGAAGTGGGCCTTCATGAATTGGATGGCATGGGTCGTGACAGCAAGAGACAGCTCTTCAAAGACCTGGGTATCCTGGACAGATTGGAACTGGTACAGGTTCCCGAGTTCTATCGGGTGAGCCGAGGTGATTTTGAATTCACCATGCCTGATGGCCTGGAAGATGCAGAAAAAGCACTCAAAGCTGCTTTTCCCAATGAACATTCAGCTATTGATCGCTACCTCTCCGATCTAAAATGGACTCGCAGTCTCAGCGGTATGCTTGCATGGGGCTGGGGTAAACGTTTGAGCAAGCTGTTCACATTGCTCAGTGCAGGAATTAAATTCTTGAGATACCGCAGAATGACAGTGGGTCAGTATATGGACAAGCTCACACAAGATGAAGATCTCAAGCTGGCTCTGATCACTAACCTCGGCTACTACCATGATGACCCCTATTCCTGCTCGTTGATCCTCTTTCTGTTCGGTCAGAGCTCATATATCACCGGCGGAGGTTGGTTTATCAAGGGAGGTAGCCAGATCCTGTCCGACAAATTGGCAGAAGTGATCACTGAGAATGGAGGATCCATCTTAACCAAACATAAGGTGACCAAAATCCTGACAGAGGGCATAACTGCTGTGGGTGTGGAGTTTATGCGACAGAAGAGGCCAGATACCCTATTGCAACAGGCACGCGGAAAATATATTGTGGCCAATGCCCCCCTTCCCCTGGTGGTAGATGAACTGCTCTCCGATCACGACATTGACACCTCAAAACTTGACGCCCTCGAACCTGGTTGCTCTCTGATAACCATTTACTACTCTCTTTCGGAGGCTGTGGCACCAGAGACTGACGGCATCTATTCCAGTTTTGTCTACGATGACTCGGTGACATCACTGAAGGAATTTGGACCCACTGAGCGTTCCGGAGATTACTCTCGCAAGGGGTATGTCGTGGTTAACTACAGTGTCATCGATCACGGATTGGGTAGCCCCACCATGGTTATCTGTGGAGTCGACTACCTCAAGAATTGGGAGGGTATGAGTAAGGACGAGTACAAGCAACGCAA
>JAEOUB010000099.1 GCA_016839545.1 Candidatus Kariarchaeota archaeon
AGCTATCGTTGGGTACATATCTATGGTACTTTCGTCGGCCTTCTCATGATCTATTACTACTCGAAACTAGACATTGTAATTTCGAGTATGAGGGCTGAAAGAGTGATGAAAGTTTTTGTGGTCACTGTTGGAATAAGTAGATTTTTCCATTCACTCTTCGAGGTATTGTGGTCAATCAGTCGTGGACAAGTTGGACCATTTGATTATGGTATTACAGAACAGGCATGGGGGATATATCCTATAATTCACTTCATCTCATACGAAATAACACCCATACCTGGGAAATGGTTGACGATACTTGGATTACTACTTATTTTGAAATACCCGCAATTCTTTATTGTGACACAGACCCAAATTCTTAGAGCCAAGAAGCTCTACAGAGGAATGAGCCCAGCTGAGGATGACTCCCAATCTATCGCTCGAACCAGAATTTCCTCTTATCTTGAGTCTATCCCGGAAGATTTTCTTAAAGCCAACAATATCCAATTAGTGAATGCCAAATCATAATTGCGGTTAACCGTGACTACACGCAAAATGTAGTGATATCTCAATTCTCCCCATATTCACTCGATAGTACAGATTTTATCAGTTTCAGCCAGAATTATGAAATCATTAAGAAACTACCACCATTTCCGGTGGAAAGTATAAACCTCTATTTAATTCACCATTTACTATTTTATTCTACAACATAGTTGTGAGAATCGACTAATTTTGTTGTCGCCAATGCAAAGTTCTGCAACACTCACACTATCTTCAAATTGTCAGTCAGATGTGAGGGGTTGTGAAGTACTCGGTCGACCCTGATATCACCAAAGCTTCCACACTTCCGGGTAGCTACTACCAGGACGTCGAGATGTATGACAGATCCAAGACTGGTATCTTCAGTAAATTCTGGCAGTATGTCGGTGATGCAGAGGAGATCAAGTCACCTGGTTTTGTATGTCCCAAGCTGTTATTGCCAGGATTTCTTGATGAACCTATATTATTGACCAGAGATCTCGCAGATCAGACACATTGCATTTCTAATGTATGTACCCATAGAGCAAATCTTGTTGCTGAACAGCCAGGGAATGAACGAGTACTGCGATGCCGATATCATGGCAGGAAGTTTGAGCTTGACGGTACTTTTGTCTCCATGCCTGAATTTGAACAGGCCAAAGATTTTCCCTCAGAAAAAGATAATCTACCCAATATTGAGATGCAATCACTTGGTGACCTCCTGCTATTTACAGCATTCAATCCCCATGTCCCGTTTGATGAGTATCTCAAACCGGTGATGGACCGCGTCGGATTTATGCCAATGAACGAGTTCCAGTTTGATCCCTCCAGATCTCGTGACTATCTTGTAGATGCCCATTGGGCCCTGTACTGTGATAATTATCTTGAGGGTTTCCATATTCCCTATGTCCATTCCTCACTCAACGAAATATTGGATTATGGAGAGTACAACACAGAGCTCTTTGATTATGGCAATCTCCAGCTTGGTATTGCAGAGGGAGGGGAACTGAGTTTTGATCTCCCCAAAGGACACCAGGACGAGGGCAAAGAGGTGGCAGCCTATTACTACTGGTTGTTTCCCAATCTTATGCTCAATTTCTATCCTTGGGGCCTTTCGGTCAATGTAGTACAGCCGTTGGCCATCGGGCGGACTCGGGTCAGTTTCAGAACATATGTCTGGAAACCTGAACTCCTTGATCAGGGAGCAGGCTCTGGACTTGATCGTGTAGAGCGAGAGGATGAGATTGTGGTGGAGAGTGTTGCACGAGGTCTGCGATCTCAGAACTATGACTCGGGAAGATTCTCACCGACGAGAGAACAGGGTGTTCATCAGTTTCATAGATTACTTGTAGAATTTGGATAATTATTCTTCAGAGTCCTTACCAAAGAGACCCTCACTTGTACCTTCCAGCACATCAAGGTTAAGGAGCATATTGTCAAAGTCTGGCAGATTGCCTCCTCTGCTGATCTTCTCTCCCTGCTCAAAGAGTGCATTGGCTTCTTCGTGTCGACCCAGCTCCATCATTGAAAGTGCACTTCCTTTAATTGCTGCAAGATTGTTTTCATCACGTTCCACCACCTCGTTGTAGATATCCAACGCATCTTCATGTTCTCCTTCTTCTCTGAGGAGGTGCCCATGAAACGTCAGGTACTCAATAGATCGATCCTTGGCAAGCAATTCTAGCATGATTGTCCTCGATCTGCCGGCATGTCCCAGACCTTTGTAGAGACGAGCAAGGACAAACTGACTCTTCTCGGTTGTTTCCAAAGAAAGGAGGAAATCAATTGCTTCTTTCAGCTTGTTCTGTCTCTCCATACTGGCGACAAGAACCTGGATGGCATCCCAGCTGGAGTATCCCGCATTTATGGCTTCAGTTAGTATTTCCTCAGCTTCCGAGTCAAGTTTGGACTGGTACTTGAGTACTCCAAGAGAAAAGAGAAATCGGGGATTGAGATAATTCAATGCTCGCAGATCATCAAGTAGCTCCACAGCAGGCGCTACATCATCCTGTCTGAGATAGAGGAATGCAAGGTTCTGCGCAACACTTGGTACAATCTCATCAGCGAGTATCTCCCTGGCCAGTGTAATTGCCTGATCGTAACGACTGACTTGTTGGAGCAACTGGAATTTGGCCACCCGGTAGGAGACTTTAGCTTCCAGAGTGATAGCCAGGTCGATATGCTCAAGTGCAGAACTCCATTGTTCCAATTTCATCTGGATCTGTGCGATATTGTAATGGAGTGCAGGAACATCACTTAGAGCGGGAATTAAACCATAGAATATCTCAAGAGCATTCTGATAATCTTTCTGCTCCATGAGGGCAGATGCCTTGAGAAATTCCTGGATGGCAAGTTCCCGGTTCATAATCAGCTATAAGCCTAATACTTCTAAATATCTCCCATCGAGGTCATGGTCTTGGCGCTGTCTACAGAGACAGTATGGTGAATTCACTCCAATTTGGCGAACTATTAAATATGAGAAAAGCAATAGAGGATATGAGGTTCTGTTAATGAACGGTGAATACCAAACTCTCATCTGAATCCAACAATATGAATAAGATAAGACTCCTTCCCGACTCAGATCACCGAGCAAGAATACTAGCTCACTGTGAGTCGATCCTCCGCAATTTTGGCAATGTCGAGATTGACAACAGAAGGCTGTCAGTAGGCAACAGGCTGCAAGAGGCCTTGGAAGAGAATATCGACCTGATCCTCCTTATCGGAGATGAGGTCGATCTGGGATTGTATTCGGTGATTTACAAAGGTCATCGCTACAGCCACAAGATGGAAGATATACTTCAGTTGATTGTGGAGGCTTGAAATGACCAAATATCCCAATTCTCGTACCGGAACTAAGCAGTTAAAATAGTCCATGAAAGTTTGTACTTGTGGACTTGCCATACAATTTACCTGAGCAAACCGTCCCGCTACTTCAATATCTCATGAATGGAGGATCTGCATCGCAAAAAGAACTGATTGACAGCCTCAACTTGCCATTAAGATCCATTCGATATGCCATTCGACGGCTGAAGGAGGAGTCGATGATTATCGCCAAACCCGACCTGCTTGATATGAGATCTCTGAAATACGAGATCAATAGCAAGGAGCTGCCTAAGATCGAGATGATACTGAGTACTGCAAAATCTGCAGCCTAATTGATCAACAACGAATACTAGGACAACAAGCTATTTGAGCTCTATCGGGAGGGACGCCTTATGTTAATGGAACTTTACTACATCGTCGCAGGTGTGGACGTGTTCCATTACTCCAAGAAGAACCTGGATGCAGATCACTTTATTCTATCATCGGGTTTTCTCACTGCACTGACCAATTTCTCTCAGGAGGTACGATCTGCACAGATCGATTTCTTCTCCTCTGAAACCGAGATTTTCATGTTTGAAGAACTCGGTCCTGACTCGATTCTTGTACTCGTATTTGAGAATACGATAGACCAACAGGTGGCTCGACAGGTGATGCGAAATGTAATCCAGTTGATGCTAGATGCAGGTGTGATGGAGGTACCACCGCATCTCGGATTTGATCGACCAATCGAGGTCAAACTACAAAAACAGATCGAAGCAATGAGTACCAGCCTGATATCAACCGAGTACCAAGTGGTGGCAGCCAAGCAGGTGCTGAAGAAAATCCCGCTGGATTACCTGATTATCTATGACTACAGCCGGGATGAGGTATTCCTCCAACATGGCAAATACAAGGGTCTGAACAAGGATGAGATCTTCCGTGTGCTCCGTCTGCTATCCAAGGTACTGACACCTCTTGTGAAATCATTCAACCTGGGGAAGAATGTATCATTTCTGGCAGTTGAATCCTATGAGTACCATCTGGTCATTGCAAAGAATGGAGTGAATTTTACCTTTGCAATGGACAAGGATCCCGAAGATTTCAACTACGTCAATAATGTTCCTTTTGAGATCTTGAGCCTTCCGGGTTGGAGTCAATTCTCTGAAAAATACCAAAGTGCAGTACCTGTCGCATCTTGGAAAATTGATGGAGACAAGAATGTCAAGATACACCGGGGTGAGAAATCAATTGATATCAGTCCAGATGCCGTATTCAGGGCAATTGACACGGTTTCACGACTCTGTGAATCATTCAAACTCGAGGAGTTCAATAATTTCACCATCTATTCAGATGAGGCAGCCTATATCAAACTTGACCAGCATTTTACTGCAGGGTACCAGATACTGAGCGTTTGCAGACTTTAGTCAGTGTTGTTAATCTCCTGAGTGAATCTGATCTGGTTCCCATCAGGATCCCTGACCCAGAATTCACGGTATCCCCAAGGAAAGTCATCAAGTTCCTGATCCATCTCAACACCATTTTCCAGGTAGTGTTTGTAAATATCCTCAATTCCTGTCACGTTAACAAAGAGCCAGCCTGAGGGAGATACCACCTCAGCTAGTGTTATCTGAAATTGATCACGATGTGCGCTGGAAGAAATTTTGAAACCAACCTGATCTGCAGACTCAATATCAGGATAGGTCCAGGCAATGGTAAATGACAGTTTGTCACGATAGAAAGCAATAGCCTTCTGCATATCTGATACTGCAAGGACAGCATGGAGTTCGTTTGTGTGAATTTCCACAAATACGAGATTTCAGGGTAATTTTTATTCTTTTCTAGTGTCCCTGATTCTGAATTACAGATGGTGTGTACTATCTGCAGCCTTACCAATACGATTCATAATAGCAAATCCCTCGTGATCGGGAGAGACTCCCTCAAAGATACCGTAGGCGAAGTTCTGATCGTCAAGTAGACGAAGGGAGGCAAAGAGATTGAGCTGAACCTCTTTCAGATCAGCTCCAAGACAGGAGGAGGGTTGGGAGTGATTGTGCGTGGAGTTGGTACACAGTATCAGAGAGGATTTGTGAGTCTGAGCAAATCTATCAAGTTCTGCATCAGATAGTGAGAAGCCATTCGGAACCAGGATCACATGACTATTAGGGGTATAATGAGAATATTTCATACCAGGAGACAATGGTTGATCCTGTTCCATATTATTTGCCAGGACAAGATCGGGAATAAATAAACTCAACTCCTCCGGGGTCACACCTCCAGGACGGAGCAAGACTGGTTGTTTCCCAACTAGGTTGACAACGGTTGACTCCACTCCCACAGAGGTTGTCCCACCATCAATGATCAGAGGTATGGAACCCTTGAAATCAGCAAGTACATGGTTGGCAGAGGTGGGTGAAGGACGTCCCGACAGATTTGCACTCGGTGCAGCAATTGGAACACCTGCAGCTTCGATGATTGCAGTGGCAACACCATGAGCGGGAATCCGAACTGCAACAGTTGGAAGCCCTTTGGTGACCTCATCTGCAAATCTGCCTGATTTGTGCAAGACCAGAGTCAGTGGTCCCGGCCAAAAGACGTCGGCAAGACGATAGGCAAGCTCAGGAATATCATCAACATACTCCTCCAGCATCCTCAGAGATGAGAAATGGGCAATCAGGGGATTATCCGCTGGGCGACGTTTCACCTCAAATATTTTGTTGACAGCTACACTGTTGGTTGCATCACCACCAAGCCCATAGACTGTTTCCGTGGGAAATGCTACCACATCACCTGCAGAGATCAGTTCAGCTGCCTCAAGGATGCTCTCCTTTGAAGGTTGAATTGGATCAACCTCTAACAACCGAGTATTGAACTCTGCCATACCTAGAGAATGAGATTGGGGTATTTAAGTCATAGATTGGGTATACAGTCGACTATCTCACTTTTCCGAAGGCTCTAAAAACTCATCAGTTATCTCTCGAACGATACCCTCGCCGGTCTTACCATTGATCACAATTGATAATGGCCTCTCCAGCTTGACATGTCTGATATACTCAAAATCACCAGCGGTTCCACGGGATTGCAACCATGTCCAGTCCAGATTTGCTCGTTTATCTACGTGAGACAGAGTGATGTACGCCCGTTTGGAGGCAGTGATGTTGTGGAAAAAGTGCATCCCCTGACTCGGATCAATCTGGAATCCCGGCAGGCTGGCCTCCACAATAATTCGTGCAGCGTCAATATCTTGCCATTGTACTGGCACACCGAGAAACCGATCACTGGTACCCCAGCGACCAAAGCCGATGAGCAGGTACTCCCGACCGTCCTCTCTCAACTTGCGATTCATTTCCGATATCTCTGCCTTGATTTCCATTGTCTGGGTTTTGTCAAACCTGTCTGGATCGATAAAGATGATATCTGCAATATTTCTGAAGGTTCCATTGCCAAGAGTGACTGGGGAATACAGGATGTGATCCTCGCTGGAATCTACATTGATTTCCTCGGTGGTCACGCCGAAATCATCTATTATCAGAGGTCTGATCTGCAGGACATAGAAATGGTGCTTACCACTTTCGTAATCGATATTGCAGGCAAATTCTATCTCTACCGGATAGCCCAAGGTCTCTTGACCAAGTTCTAGCAGTGCATTGATTACATCGGCAAGTGGAAACTTGGGATACTGCAGCAGGTAGGGGAAGGTGACCACCAAAGCTCCATCACGGTGTACGGTGTTGGCAATCCTGTTATTGGCATGATCGTACACTGCACCTAACCATTCAAGCACACCGTCATCACGAGCAACTGTCAACGGCAAGGTATCCAAGGTGATGAACTCGTCCTCACGAAGATCAGGGAGAGATTCGTCCATTTTGATTGCCAGAAATTCACGCTGGCTATTTTTCAGGACCATCTCCACAGTAGATGCCTGGGGCAAGATCTTGGGGAAGTTGGGTGAGAATTGCAGTGATTGTCCCCCCGAAACAACCATTTCACCAAGTCCGACTGCCACCTCAACCACTCCATCTTCAGGATCACCACGTACAGGGTAATAGTTGATAGATTTTGATACTCCTGAAAAATCGGGATAGAAGTAACCGCTATTTCTCTTCTTACCAGCCACTTTCTGGATGATCACAGCCATTTTCTCCACTTCTACCTTCTGCCCCATGGAAGTGATGTATGATTTTGCCTCAGGTGAGAATGCACTGGCATAGACCAGTTTGACAGCTTCCTGTAATTGCACAAAACGAAACTCAGCCTCAGGATGATCATTCGGTAGCATATAGGTCTTGTAAACACCTGCAAGAGGATGGAACTGCGAGTCCTCCAGAAGTGATGATGAGCGTACAGCGAGTGGAGAATTGGTAGACTCAACAATCAAACGAAGATCCTCCTGAACACCCACTGGCAATTCAGCTTTGAGAAATCGGTCTTTCACCTCAAGATCACTTTGTCCCTCTTTTAGCAGTTCATACAGATTGTTCTGCTCAATAAAAATGTCATAGATCTCTGTGGTCAGTGCAACTGTCTCAGGTATTGTAACCGGGATCCCATGCATCTGTGACCGACCGCGATGCAAAATAGTTGAGATGAAGGCGATACCTCTGCCTTTTCCACCTAGGCTCCCATTACCAATTCGGGAGAAGGGAGTGGTGAAATCGAAGGTATCACGTGAAAAACCTGCGATGATTCCACGCTGTTGCTCTCTTCTCTGCTCTTCAAATGCATTGAGAAGAAAGGTACGAATATCCTCGATACTCTCAAATTGATCAACTACATAGGGTGCCAGCTCATTTGCCAGCTGGTGTTCACCCCTGGAGTACAGCCAGTTGGAGAAATGGTTCTGACGGGCATGATACAGGATAGATTCAGAGGGAACTTCCTGAAGAACTCGCTCAAAGTTGATCAGGTTCTCAGCCCTCGCCACCTCGGTCATCTCTTTTGTACGAAATACAAAATCCCCGAATAACATCCCGCTACGCAAGAAGGTTCTGAAATCACGCAGGTAGGTCTGTGAATTTTTATGGACAAACCATGAGTTGAGACTGTCTGCCAGCTGATCATTCTTCGGATCCGATGACTGGATGAGAACAGGTAGGTACTTCTTCTCTGTTCGCACAAACCGGATCAGTTTCACTCCTGCGCTGTAATCTTTTACGCCCTGGAGTGGAAATGCCACATCTGTGATAATTCCCAGAAGATGATCCTTGTAGGTGTCGTACAGTGTGGTTGCCTCTTCATATGTTTTTGCCAGCAGTAACTTTGGTCTTCCTCTACGCCGCAGCATCTTGTG
The DNA here is from genome assembly GCA_016839545.1 of Candidatus Kariarchaeota archaeon. GTDB lineage: Archaea > Asgardarchaeota > Heimdallarchaeia > Heimdallarchaeales > Kariarchaeaceae > Kariarchaeum. The sequence goes on from JAEOUB010000099.1 coordinate 8,591, forward strand.
ACTTGCATTCAGACCTTCTTCAATGATTTCCTTCGTTTGTTTCAGGATCTCCTTGTAGATCATTGGGAGAAAAATGGAATAATAGGTAATGGTATCCTCAATGACAATGATTACACGTACTTTGCCCACAGAGGTATCCTGTGGTGCATTCTTGTAATCCTCCACAATCTTGAAGATAGCAAGAAAGAGATCAGAGTCCCCCTGCCATGTAAATATCCAGTCAATTCCCTCTTGCAGATCTATATCTGGTAGAGCTAAAGTATCACTGTGGTTGGTTAAAAGAAGGACAGTAGGCAGATCAGGATTGAGTTCTTTTACTTGCTGCCCGAAAGTGAAGGGGTCCATGTCACTGAGTCGGAGCATGGTTATCACCATGTCAAATTCATGAGCTTGAATTGCCTCAAGTGCTTGTTGCCCTGTTGACACGCGGATAATTCGAGGAGGTGGTGATGAAAGATCCAATTCTGAGAATTCCTCAGTTAATTCCTCCGAGAGCCTACCATCTTCTTCCAGGATGAAATCATCATATAGGCTGGAAACCAGCAGAACTTCTTTTACAGTGAAGAGTTGCAAATCATAGAACAGGTCAAACTTGTTCCTGTAGTTCTCTGGAAACGCATGTGTCTCTTCTGCCATCTTCAGCAGTTTCTGTGCACCAATTCACTAAAGGACTTCTAATACTACCAATTCTGGTGACAATTCATGGGTAGTATTCTTCAAGGATCTCTCGGCCTAGTGTTTCAAACATCTCAGATATGTTTCTGCCTGATTTTGCAGAGGTCTCCATAAATTCCATTGATCTCGTAGTCACATCCCTATCTTCCAAGATGGCGGAGATCATCTGCAAGACATCATCAGCAGAGACCTGACGTTCAAACTCGAGGTCTGTCTTATTTCCTGCTACAATAAATGGTGCTCGTAATTTCGGACTCAGTTCAAATAGCTTATCCACCCAGGAACGTACGGAGAAAAGTGTCTCCTGCCGCGTGAGGTCACAGACAATGATGACACCCTGGACATTCTTGAGCAGTTTCTTCTGTATTTGAAATGCCTCTTGACCTGCAAAATCATAGATCTCTAATTTCAGGGTTGTCCCATTGATCTCAAGATCTGTGGAGTCAAATTCCATACCTATGGTCATCAGTTCCTCATTTCGGAAGTTGCCTTTGATATATCTGTGACGAAGACTGGTTTTTCCCACCCCGGAAGATCCAACGATCAGAATTTTACTTCTGCGTTCCACCTGACCTCTTTTGAAAATAGACAACACCGGCGAGGAATCGCCATCCTCTGTGAGGTCCAAATAATAAAAAAGATATTGATGAATTCGCCCCTATATTCATTTATAGGTCCTTAGATAGATTTCAATGATTTGATGCGCCACCCGGTTGAATGCATCACTGATATTCAATCCTGTCGCAGCTGAGGTAGAGATATAGGACACATGAGTCGATGTAGAGTGCTCCATCTCTTTCATCATTGCAACCATCTGATCCATCTCTGTGTCTGTGATCTTAATCTGATCCTCAAGATCTGCTTTGTTTCCTATGATGAGGAGAGGGATCTCACCGGTTGGATTGACATCCCAGAAATCCTGCATCCACTTGGTTATTGAATGAAAGGTGTCCCTTCGGGTGAGATAAAAGACCATCAGGCAAATATTTGCATGATGGAGAAATCTTGAGCGAACAGTTTTGAATTCTTCCTGGCCTGCCACGTCCCAGATTTGCAGGGTAACCGCATTGTCTTTGTCTATCATGATTTTTGTCTGTGCAAAGTCTGCTCCAATTGTCATCAGGTGCGATGATTGAAATCCTTCACCCATGTATCGTCTCCTGATTGATGTCTTGCCAACCGCAGGATCTCCAAGAAGTACTGCTTTGGCATTGAAGGTATTGACCATGAGACAGTACCATCAAAGCAACTTCACTCAAAACTGTTCTGCCTCAGAGATGGAAGATTTTAATACTCTACCAACTGCACATCGACATTACGCGAGTTCAGTCGGTCTACAGTGGATTTATAGAGGATAAGAGAATGTTCTGCTTGGTGGTTGGTACGCAGAAGGGTAGAGGACCTAGATCGGTCCTAATTGTGGATGATCAGAAAGAAATACTCGAATCGATGAAACGATCTCTAGAAAGCCAAGGAATAGAGGTACACACACTAACAGATCCTCGTCTGGTGGTTTCCTATCTTGAGAAATATACTCAGATCTCGATGGTCTTGCTAGATGTTGATATGCCGTATTTGAATGGCGTGGAGATACAGAGGCTTATTCGTCAGAATTTGTCTGATAGATCAGACCTAAAAGTAAAATTCATGTCAGGACTAAGTGAGGGAGAACTACACCACACTTTGGGTATCAGTAGATTGAATTTCATTAGTAAACCATTTGGATTGAATGATATTGTTGATTTCTTGGAAGAGAAATACCCTGATAGAATAGATTGATCCATCAATCCTGAAGACCAGAAATTTCAACTCTAAATTCTCTCGACTTGGAATTGGTTACGATACCAACCAATGATACCACCATTGAGATTTACTGCCTCAATCCCCTGTTTCTCTAGATATTCAGCGACTTGCTGGGAGCGACTTCCTGATCTGCAGATGACAACTACAGGTTTGTCCTTGTTGAGATCAAGACCCTGCTGCATTTCTTGGATCAACTTGAAATTAGTCACCATTAGGGACCCCGGGACTACTCCGGTCTCTTTCCACTCTTCAGCTGTCCGCACATCGAGTAATATCATATCTTTACCGTTGTCCATCCATTCTTTCAAAGTTGGGGCATCAATTTGTTGGACAGTGCTTCTCTTGAAGAACATACATTCCTCGCAGAATTCAAGAATAAATACGTTGTTTTCTGGTTAATCCTGCATACTCAAGGGTTTTTCTTTCTCAAATTTCAGCTTTTTAGCCATCAGGTCAATAAAGATATAATCACGGGTGGCATTCATCTCCTCTAGAGAAAGCTTACCA
>JAEOUB010000007.1 GCA_016839545.1 Candidatus Kariarchaeota archaeon
CGTTCTGCATCAATGATGTTAATGATCCAGAAAATTAGAGGTAGTGATCCCCAAGCTATGACTTTTTTCGGGATCTTTGAGAAATCCATGTACTTGGCTCTTACAGCGACAATGAAGAGAGGCAAGGCATCAAATGTATCAAAAGTTACGTAGACAAATAACTTAATTCCGGCTTTGTAATCAAAAAGATCGATATTCAAGGTTGTAAAGAAGAATGTGGTCCAAACTGACCAAAAGAAGAGAAAAATAAAAACAAGCAGATAATCAATATATCTCGATTGAATGTAGTACTTTAGATTTAGAACCAAAGGCAGTATGACAACAATGGCAACAATGAAATGTGCATTGATAATTAATTGTAGTATATCCATATTTTTACTATATCTTAGATACTTTTTGAATTTATCTCCCACTCAGATTTAATATTTTGATGGAACTGATTTTTGATGTGAGCATTTCCGAAAAAGAAATGGACAGAGAAAATATTTTATTACTACTACTATATATCAATATATGACATATCGTCAAACTTGAGGTCTAACATTATGACAACACACATTTCTCTCAAAATTGAAGGCATGACCTGTGATTCATGCAGCAACAGTATAACCAAACTTCTCTCGAAGAAGGATTTTATCTCTAACATAGATGTACAGTGGGAAGCTGGCACTGGTGAGATGGATGTAGAAACTGATGATCAGAAAGATCAAGTAGTTACTCTTATCGAGAGATTGGGATACAAGGTCGTAAATTAGTTTAATCTAATTGTTACAAATTCAGAGGTTTTACTCTTCCAATTCGAGAGTACCAAGCTGATCAAAGAGATCACTGAGACCCTCACTACCATCTTCAGATTTTTTCGACCCTGTTTTGGCCCTTTCAAAATTTAATCTATCTCTTATATGTCCGGGGAGGTCCATTTCAAAGGCATTCTCAAGATTCTCAGTCTTTTCAGGTACAGGAGTCAATGTAGTTGCGGTGGGACGAGGAGCTGCTTCTGATCTTTCGGGTAGTGAATCTCCAGGTGTTCTTGAAGGGACGAACACTGGAACAGGTTCGGATTCTGTACTTTCTTCTGATACTTCTGTTGTGTCGGAGGTATCACTTACAGGCTCACTGGAATTTTTGGGTTCAAGGCTACCCTGGATTGTAGTGTCCAAGCCATACTGGGATTGCGAGAATAGCCCTGCGTTGGTTGTCAATCCAAGAAAATTGAGAATGATAGAAGTGAGATTTACTTGTGCTGCAAATTCTTCCAGGCCTATAGGTGTGTCTAGTCCCTGCAGTGCTTTGACAAATTGATACTCTACTGTTCTGGTAATATCAAGCTTCCCCTCACTGAGATCTTTGAAGTACTTGTACAGTTTGTCCATAGCTTAAGTATAATATGAATAAACAAGTCATTAAAGATTACATATTACCTCTTACTAGAAATGACATGAGGTTTCATCAGAATTGTTCAATTCACAAAGTTCCTGCCATATGTTCCTGAGCCACAGAAATGGCATAATCGGGGTCCAGTCGTCCCTGCATGTAGAGTTTGTAGAGTAAACCTGCGATAAAGGCATCTCCAGCACCGACAAATGTCTGGATATTGGATAACTCGGGTACTTCGAACAATCGTTTCCCCTTGGAACTATACTCTGTGACCAGCTTGGAAGTATGGACAATTGTTGTTGGAAAATGCATTTCTGCAAATTCATCTTTCTCCTCCTCATTGCATGAGAATACAGGGTAAAACTCGAATGAGGCACGTGAGATAGTAGACAGCAATCTCTTCAGATTAGCATTCTGGCGGTGATCTTTGAGGCTACCTGGTTCAAGTAGGAATGGCTGCTGCAGATCTGATTCTCCTATTGCCGCCTCAATCAACTCTGTATCTGATAGTGATGTGATCCTATCATACTCCCAACCACAACTTGCAAGCCACAGAGAGGAAATCCACAGATCTGCATCTGGATTAAGTGCCCAGTTGACCGAGACTTGTATCTTCGATTTACCCCAGAGATGGTAGACCTCCGAAGTGAAATGGTCCCTGTTTAGAGTCGAGGTTACTGCATTGAACTGGATCTCTCCTGGTGCCCATTGCAGAGCCACTGTATCATTCACCTGGTCATGAATTCTGTAGGCACAACGTAAGTCCCGCTCTTCAAGGAGACTGTCAAATACAGGATTACTTGGTACCACAAGATTGACGGGTATACCGAGTTTGGTCAATGCTGCAGCGATATTGACTCCATTGCCACCTGCCACCCGCAGTACGTTGGATGACCTGTGGTGATGACCAGCTTGAGGTAAAGTCTCAGACAGTTCCCCTTTTTCATTTTCAGCTCTGACCAAAGTATCAATGAATGAGGGATCAAAGCCGATTACAAGCATAACCATCCACTCTAGACTTCCTATACAATCTTTGTGCAACGGTAAGAGTTGGCTGATATATTTTTGCGGATAGCGAGACTTATACGCACTTTGTATTACGTGATAGTTCCCGATTCCTTCTTAATCCTCCTTTTTCGAAACTTGCTGAGTAATACCGAAGAGGATACGATTACCCCATTGAAGATGGCATCTCTTTCAAAAGTTATGAAATTTGTCGATACCACAAATAGAGGCCGTGGTTTATAATTCGTGTCATCAGCACTGTATCCCTCCGATCTCATTAAATCCCTTGCACTCGAATAATCATATTCAATTCCAAAATCATCTGTGTAATAATCCTCCATTGAGGAATATACAGGAGGCGGAACATTGTAGAG
>JAEOUB010000008.1 GCA_016839545.1 Candidatus Kariarchaeota archaeon
CCAGTTCATGTTTGGACCTGATCTGCTGGTTGCCCCGGTTCTCTATCCCAATCAGAAAACGGTGAAAGTCTACCTGCCTGAGGGTACCTGGTATGATTTCTTTGATCGAGGTACCAATTTACAAGGTGGCAAATTCTATGATATCAAGGTAGAACTCAACCACATCCCTGTTTTTGTCAGAGAGAACCGTCTCATACCTGCAGTCAAGAGGGTAGGAGAGAATGCAGCGATATCCATGGCATCTGGGATCGAGTTCCTCAAATTCGGTAAAAAAGCAGAGGGTCTTGTCTATCTTGATGATTTTGAGACATATCAGTTTCAAGAGGGTAAATTTGGGCTGTATAGGGTCAACTCCAATCTCGAGTGGGAATTGATAGATGGATCAGGTGGATTTGATACCAAGAACACTCAATAACCTCTTTGACGCAATCGTATATACCCTGATTATCACAAATATTTTTAATTCACAACTCAAAAGATTACTTGGTGGTACGTATGAATAAAGACAGTTCTGTCCTAATTGTGGATGATCAAATCTCTATCCTCAATGCAGTCAAGAGGGTCTTTCAGGATACAGGCGTTGAGGTCTTCTCGCTCTCTGATCCCAGACAGGTTGTCTCTTTCCTGCAACAGCATCCCGAGATTTCACTGGTGCTAACTGATATCAATATGCCTCATCTTAATGGACTTGAATTGCAGCGATTGATACAGCAAAATTTTCCTAATCGGGCTGCAATGGGTATGCTACGAGTGAAATTCATGTCTGGACACAGCAAAGAGGACTTGTATCAAACTCTTGGAGTCAGTGTGAATGATTTTATTGAGAAGCCATTTGGACTTGGAGATATCAGGCGACTGTTATCAGGGGAGGCCACTGCGATGACCGACCTTGCACGCAAGTCATTGGAACTCAAACGTGATACCCCATTCAAAACAGAACTCTAAGGGATAATTTGTGAAAAGTGTCCATTGATCATGAGTAAGAGTTCAAAAGCTTAATGTAAATGCATGAGAACTGCAGTTTGTGAGATTGGCATCATGGGTAAAACATCTCAAGAACAGGAGAGGAAGCCAGTTTCTCAAACAGATGGCACGTATGTGGAAATTCCACCAGACATCATTTGACGAACTAACTACCAATATTTTTGATGCACTGGATCCCTCTGGTGCTAAATTTACTTTTCCAACTGTTGCCTCTGTTATGCCATATGCTCCCGATATTATCAAGAACATTCTTACAGAAGGTCATGAGATAGCAAATCACGGATATAAGCATGTGAAGTACTCTCTACTCAATGATCAACAACAGGATCTTGAATTCAAATTATCCTCAGACCTTTTCAAGGAGTACCGGATCCCTATTCATGGCTTTCGTGCACCGTATAATAACTACAATGAGCATACAATCGAACTGGTGGAGCAGTATGGGTTCAATTGGGATGGTGGAGTAGGTTATCGCCCAGAATATCAAAAAGGGAACGAGATGTTCTACTACAGTTTCGAAAAGAAATCAGCAAACTTCATGAGCATTCCCTGTCACCGCTACTCGGATGATTTGCTCATTGATAACTACCACATGGTCCCAGAAGAGATGAGCAAATTACTGAATGAAGTTGTACGAAGGGCAGCCACTAAGGGTGGAGTACTGATGTTTGATATGCACCCCATCAGAATAGGACAGAAGAAATATGCTCCTGTTCTGCGTGACTTGACCGAGACCGCACATGAGCTGGGTGCTTGGATGCCCACTGTGAACGAGGCTGTAAACTATTGGAAAAAGCATGGTTCATGGCCAAAAGGTTATGATTTTTGTCTCTTACATACCGGCGATATTGACAATTTCATCTTTTTTGATTATTTCAGAAGACTGATCTAGGATCGAGATTGCCAGGCAGTATCATCTACTCCATTCCTGTGGTTTTCCAAACGGGCCCAAGCAAAGAACAAATCTGAGAGTCGGTTGAGATAGATAAGGACAAATTTATTCAGCTCATGGTCAGTCTTGAAAGCAACCACACGTCTCTCAGCCCTGCGACAGATAGTACGTGCAAGATGGAACCAGCTTGATCCGGGAGTACCTCCAGGCAAAATAAATGATTTCAGATCAGGTGTCTCATCCACAGCAAGATCTATCCATTTCTCAATCAGCTCTATATCTTCCTGGTTGATAGTAGGATTAAGATTGGCAGAAGCAAGCTCGGTACCGATTTCAAACAATGTGGATTGAATTGTTC
>JAEOUB010000009.1 GCA_016839545.1 Candidatus Kariarchaeota archaeon
CTACAACCACATCCAGCTCATCATCAACGATCTCAACATCTAACTCTGATACAACTGGGGAAACACCGACCACTTCAGACTCCACATCCAATGTGGAGACTCCCCTGTATTTCACTCCAGTTCTACTCGTACTCTTCAGACGACGCCATTCCAAGACCTGAATTCTCTAATATCTAATTGCCAAATGTAACCACGATGCAACACGCTGATACCTTTGGCCAGCTTCTCAGGGATACCTATGCACAACGTGATACCAAGGACATCTCATCTTTCTCGGGAGGCCTGCTCTATGCCATCGAGAGAGACGATGACTACCTATCGCTCACCTCCAGCTTCATCTATTTTCTGACACCTGACAAATTTCCACCCAATGAGAAGAGACTACTGGATATGGCTCAGGGACGGACTGTTGAACTGGCATGTGGTGCGGGTAGAATGTCTGCATATCTACAGGAGAAAGGTATGGAGGTAATTGCAACGGATGTCTCGGATGGAGCACTTGAGATTTGTCAGGATCGGGGTCTGAACGTTCAACCCGTGGATTTTACCGATCCTGCATCACTCATAGAATTGAAGGAAGAAGTCGAAGAGATAGATACCTTACTGATCTTTGGTAACAGTCTTCCCGTAATTGGTACCCAAGAAAAACTCACCCAATTCTTGAATACGGCGTGGGAGATAACCTCAGACAGTGGGAGAGTAATGGGAGATTTCAATTCTCCAGTGCCTGTAAGAGATCAGTTGCACCTGGATTATCACCAGAGAAACAGGAACAGGGGGAACCCTATTGGACTCATTAAAATCCGGATCCGTTACCTGAACATGGTCAGTGACTGGTTTGATTTCTGGCTGCCTACTGTTGAAGAATTCAGGGCCGCAGTGGCAGAGACAAAGTGGAAGCTGGAATTGATCGAAGAACCTGGCTACTATTTCATTCTTTCAAAGACTTAATTTGACAAAATAGGAAGACTTCCTCTAACGTGTTTGACCCATTTGTGTACCCTGTGAGTAATATTCTCTTCAAGATACATCAGGATACACTGTCCAGGAACCACATCAATGTCGTTATCACTACAGTACTGCAGTGCTTCTGGACTGACTGATCCCTCTCCAATACCCTTGTGAAGCCATACACGGGTGATCCCCTGTTCCTGGCAGTGGAGGATGACATCCTCGACAAATACCTTGTTGACCATGATATAGGCGGTATCATAGCCAGTGGGAACGGTATCCAGCGGGTGATGCAGCTCGATATCACCCACATGATCTGCCCTGGGGTTGACCGGAAATACCTGAAATCCATCGGAAATCATGGCATTGTAGACCCGATGGCTGAAATCATCGGTATCTCTCGAAAGCCCGTAAAATACCAGTCTCTTCTCATTGAGGATGTAGTTGATGATCTCTCCTGTAAGCTCCCGCTCATCCTCGATCTGTTTGATTGACATTAGCTACGTATAGCAAATGCGAAATTATATATGTATAGGTCACATATTGGCAGAATTCATGAAATCAGATCAGTGAACGGCGTTCACAATCTTTACATGCTTAGAAGATGACGAGAGGATATGAAGAGCTGTATGATCTATGGAGCCAATGGTTTCACAGCTGGACTGATTCTTGACCAAGCACTCCAACAGGGACTCACTCCCATTCTTGCAGGACGATCTGGGTCAATTGCAGAACTGGCTGCGGGTCACGATCTTGAATACAGAATATTTGACCTGAATGATGGCGCTGAGATACAAGATAATCTCAGGGATATCGACATCCTGGTCAACTGTGCAGGGCCATACAAGTACACAGCCACACCACTCCTCGAAGCATGTATGGCTACTTCCACTCACTACCTGGATATCACTGGAGAGTACACCGTCTTTCAGGAGGCTGAGAGATTGGAGGAGGAGGCTCGGAATGCAGGTGTAATTATCACACCAGGTGTGGGGTTTGATATCATTCCCACTGATGGTATGACAAAATACCTGGTTGATACTCATCCTGAGGGACAAGCAATCAAGCTTGCCATCTACGGTGAGGGTGCCTTCCCATCCAAGGGAACAACTGCGACTGCAATTGAGGGTCTGACAGAATCGGACTATATCTTGCAAGATGGAAAGGTCGTCAAGGTACGACGTCCCTACCACGTGCAGAATTTCACCTACGAGATTGATGGTGAGAAGAAGAGACGACTGGCAATGACCATCGGGCTGCCGGACCCCTTCACTGCCAGAAAATCAACGGGGATTGAGAACCTGCAGATCTATTTCTGCTCACCCCCTTCGATGATCCGTGGTGCGGGGATTGCCTACAGATTACGCTTCCTGTTCAACATTCCCGGAGTGAAGTGGGTGTTGAAAAAACTGGCAATCAAAGGTGATCCTGGAGCAGAAGTACGAGCAGGAGCCAAGAATTATGTTTTAGGGGAGATCTATTCTGATTTTAAAGAGAAACCACTGGCACGCTACCAGTTGACCACTATGAATGGCTACGATCTGACTGCAGTGGGAACAGTACACGCAGTGAAGACACTGATGCAGGGAGTGGAAACATCAGGCTACCTGACACCCTCGCAGCTGATGGGTATTGACTGGTTACTGCAATCTGAGGGTATTGATTTGATCGCTCTGGGACCTCTAGAATAATCCTGTTTCCTGTCTATACCTACTAAAAGAGCGGAGATCTCCTGCAGCCAATGAGAGCAATAACCCGCAGGAGGGCCGGAGGCCCTGACAAGCTGCAGATAGTTGAACTTGATATACCCCAACCAAAAGCCAATCAGGTACTGGTAGAGGTACATGCCGCCACAGTGACGAGTGGCGATACCATCATGCTACGAGTACCCAAGATCCTTTGGTACCTGATGAAAATTGTTGTAGGTTTCGGTATGAAATCGATCCTGGGTACCGAATTCGCAGGTGAGATCATCGAGGTGGGGTCGGAGGTAACCCAGTACAAGATCGGAGATCGTGTCTTCGGGGCAACCACAAAGGAGAACAGCGGTGGTCACTGCGAGTATCTGTGTGTGAATGAGGATGGGATCATGAGTACTATCCCTGAGAATGTGACATATCTGGAGGCTGCTAGCCTGCCAATCGGAGCCATGACCGCAATCCAGCTGCTCCGCAAGCACAATATCGAGAAGCACAAATCAGTCATGGTTTATGGTGCCTCAGGAAGTGTTGGTACCTTTGCCGTTCAGCTGGCAAAGCATTGGGGAGCTGAGGTGACTGCAGTCTGCTCTGCATCCAATGTAGAGATGGTGACATC
>JAEOUB010000100.1 GCA_016839545.1 Candidatus Kariarchaeota archaeon
ATAGAACACGGCCTTTTTACCAAGGAACTTTAAGAAGGGATGATTTAGTATCTCCATTGTCTTGTTTTTTGTGGAGATGGAAGGTGATTTGGCAGTATCAGACATTACGTATCCATGTCGTCCTGATACTAGCGCCTTTTAATAGTAACGGGTATTGCTTTTCCCTGTGTGATGCGGGTGTTATTCACTATTGATTTGACCTGTTTTTGGTTTTTTGTCGAAAAAATAATAGTAAACTGACTCAACATAATCGGTGTAATTTTGGGGTTTGTCTCCTGATAGTCATGTATTGGTTGAATGCGTAAACAATATTGATCGTCTTATTCAAACCTCACGGTTATTGTATGGGTATTCTGTGAGCGGATCGATCTCGAGACAGGTTCAGAAATCATTTTAGACTCAATCAGCTGATCATCAACCCGGATTTCAGAGATGGATAGTAGATGTGTATTTTCCCTCTTGGGATTGTGGTAAATAACCGTGGTTTTGCCATGGAGTAGGAATTCGATCTTGTCATTAGTATCAAATAACCAACTCGGTATTGCGGGTTTTAGGTTTAATATTAACTCGCCATCTTCGAATAAATATGGTTCTGGTCCTAGAAACATCAGCATGTAGATGCTTAGTACTTCAACTGTTGCACCTGTCAATCGGGCGTAGTAGCCTTTACCGTGTCTTCTTTCGTCGGGATAAACACTACTAACTATGAAACTCGAATTTTCCAGAATGCTTCTCCCATAAACCTGAGGATCAAGGAATGGAATGAACGCATCTCTAAGATGGCTGTAAAACTCCTCATAGAGACTGCATCTCAGTAGTTCAAGTAAGAATTTGTACTCCATATGGATCCAGATAGAGGCATTTTCCAACCAACCAGGAACAAAAGATCTGGTACGCCCTATGGTTGGTGATTGATTTGAAAGACTAGCATTGACCCTGAACATTCTCAATTTGGTATCAAACAGTTCGGAATCGATGACATACTTGTAATAATTGGCACTGTTCCCACCATGACGGAGACCCTTAACGAATCCCTCGAGAAATAATGGAAGATTGTTTCGAGTAAACTTGAAGTTCGCATAATCTTCCTGACTGACCTTTAAGTCACCATCTACGATGAAATCAGAGATGTTTTCTAGTTTATAGAAGAAGTATGTAGGTAACCCGCCATTTGTCAACTCCGTCATTCTATCAATCGATTGATTGAGTCTACCCTGTATCTGCGTCATCAGTGTCTGTAACGATCTTGACTCTACCTGTCCGGTTCCACTAAAACCATATGTGGTGTCGTTCCGATATTTCTCACGCACAAGAATGCAGTCTGACCAGATCGATGTCTTTTCGGAATTGAGTATGATAGAAATCTCGTTCACAAGTGCTATCAATTCCTTGGCAAGGGTGATCGCAGGGGCAGCTTCTGGCAGTATATTCGTCATTAAGTCTACATATTGCTTCAAAACCATGGTGTCGGCTGCAGAAGAACCCATCATCCCAGGTAGACCATTTAGAGCATCATACCAGCCTGGCTTACCTGCCTCCATTTCTATCCCTAGACTTTCAGGATCGAGCGTACAGAATTTTATCAGAGTAAGTGACAGTAGCTTCTCAAAGAGGTTAGTCTGGTAAATCTCTCCTTCAAGACGAACTTGATCTTGAGGGAAATTTCTTGACTGGATAGTATTGAGTTTATCCTCATCATGGACAACTGAGTGAAGTATAACTGCCTGATTATCAACCACGGAAATCCGCTCATAAAGGGGTTTGACAAGCACTTCAGAGTCATGGAACGTGTACTCTAATTGGCCGAAAAACAAGTCATGAAATCTCTCAGGGTACATCTGCAGAAAACTATGAATTAGGTCTATATTGTATCCAAAATGATCGACCCAGTAGCCTTCTCCATGGGTACTCTGTGGATATTGCTTTGATGCAAGGATGATTTCACTCAGAACTATATCTGTCTTGGTAGCTACAGTGATATCATAATCTCTAATGTACTCAAGGAGTGTACCCGGCGTGAATTCTTTTGAAATTATATTGAAGACACTTTCAGAATGGTCACCAAAATGCGGGTTCAGGTCACTCACCTGACCAAGATACTGGAATTTTGACCCTGTCAGGACAAGGGGGTTATAGCCATCGGTTTGGATGAGATTCATAAATGTCAAAATATTGAACTCTTCAATTTCAGGGTTGATCAAGACATCAACACGTCGATTCTGGTTAATATCTCGGTAGTTCCCATTTCCTTGTGACCAGTATTCAGGTGCAAGGTAGAATTGATTGTAGTCCCTCTCAAGATCTCCATGTTTCCGATTATACAGATAGTAA
>JAEOUB010000101.1 GCA_016839545.1 Candidatus Kariarchaeota archaeon
GGGCACTACCAGAATTGGCTATTGGTTTCGGCTTGGGTTTTACAATGTTAGGTGTTTGAAGGGCATTTATCAATTCAGCGTTTACAAGGGTACCTGATGGTGTTTTTTCAAGAATCTTCTTGGCTAATTTTTCTGGGTCAGAGGCAGCCTTGAGTATAGGGAGTGCATCAGGTTTGACAACTCTATCATCACCCATCAGTAACCGGATTGCTGATCTGACTTCCTCCACTCTGCCACCCATAGACAGCATTATCCTTACTCTGATATTACTTCTTCCTTGAGTTAAGTCTGAATTATTCTATTCATGTGATAGTGATTCAGGTGTGTCTCAACAGGTTCATGAGAGCTTTTGGAACATCTTCATGAGAGGAGACCATGACGAACCTTCCTCCCGTTTTCCTAGCCATATCAGATGCCAGACGTCTCCCCCAATCATGTTTGGAGGGAAGTCCCAGGATATGGAGTTTGGGAAATCGATATAACTGACGTCTAGGATCTCCACCTTTGTTGAACACGCCATCAGATACCAGGATTGCAAATCGATGGTTTCCTCTCATCTTGGAAAGCTCTATCCCACCTACTTCGAGTGCCTCACTGATATTGGTGTATCCGGCACTTTCTGAATCGAGGATCCTATTCACCAATTCATTAATGTCGACCTTTTCTGTGGCTCGTTTAATCACGAAAGCTTTGGTATTGAACAGGACAACAGAGAAGGTATCATGTTCAAGATGATACGCCATCACTGCAACAGCAAGAGCCGCAGTAGTGAAACGCCCTCCAAAGAGAGAGCCGGATGTGTCGAAAATCAGTACTCCGGATTTTGTTTTCTGACGCCGCTCAATGGCAATGATATCCTCATATGTTAGAATCCGTTTCTCCATATAATTTTCAAGCGTCAATTCGTCATCGAATTCGTCTGCATCTGGTGTGTATTCAGTACGAACTATAATATCACCTCTGAGACCCTGACCAGTTATTCCTTTTGAGACCTTCATAATGCTCTTACGAGCCAATCTTCTGAAAATAGGGCGTGCTCGTTCTGAAAGGTTACCTCTTAACATGAAGAACAGGTTAGGTGCAGTGTTATCTCCACTCGAGGCTCTACGCGATAGCATTTGGTAGCCTTCTGTACTGGAGAGTTGCTCTGCTACCGCCATCTGATTTGACATTGCTAACCCTTGGATAGCTGGAATATTATCCACTTGTACAGCCGTTTCGGCGTGTTTCTTAACCTGAAGAAAGTCCATACCTTTGGATAATTTATGATATTGACTCGACGTACGTCTTCCTGTGACTATTTCAGCCTCTAGTATCTTGTCCTTATCCATCTTGCCCCGCATGGACGAAAGTTGTCGGGCCAGATCCTCGGAGATCCCACCATCAGATGAGAACTCCGAGTTCAGAAAAAATCTTGTTGTGCCAGGACTTCGTTGATTATTTCAGAGACGACTTCTTCGACTCTCTTATCAACTCCATCCTCAACCTCGACTTTGGTAGAGAGAGCCATGACACCAGCATCAATCCAAGATGAGGGTTTAGTTTTGTCTAGGTATTGGAGAATACTAGCAAAATCAATCGCACCTCTTATAGAACTTCCTCTACGAAGGTCAGACCAATCTCTTGTACGACGAGTAATGCGAACAACAGTGTCAATAATTTGCTCATCATCCACACCGGATCTAATAGATGTAATTGATCGTTCCTCCTCTTCGTCTTGGTATTCCAACCGAATCCAGGCAAAACGATCTCTCAAAGCTTCTGACAGAGGTGTAGTCGCAACAAACTCTTGAGGATTCATTGAACTGATGATAAAGAAACCATCCTCTGCATTAACAGAACCCAATTTGGGTACGATAACGACACCTTCATCCATTGCAGCCAAGAGGACATTTTGCGTACCTTCAGGCATACGATTTAACTCATTTAGGAATAGAATTGATCCTTTTTGCATAGAACTAACAAGAGGACCTGTCACAAATGAATCCCAGGAATATCCCTTTTCTATAACCATAGGAGGATCAAAATGACCGACAAGCCGTGAGGCACTGTATCGGTCGTCTCCATCAACTCGCTCAAGATCCTGTGAAAAATAATTTGCGATGGCATGGGCTAAAGTGGTTTTACCAACACCTACATCCCCTTCAAGTAGGAGATGTTTCTTCGCCAATTTTGCAGCAAGGGCAAGTCTTAATTCAGACTCTCTCCCTACAATGCTGTATTTCTCTTGAAGCTCTTTAATAACCTCATCAAGGGTTTTTCCATTTACTTTTACAGTGGTAACCTCGCTCATTCTAGCACCTATCGATGTATCCCAAACCCGATGGGATTAAGACTATTAGAAGACACCTATTCTGACAAACCTCATCAGGATTGGGTCTTGAGACCCAATCAAATATTTTTCCTATTAAAGATAGGGATATGGATACGAATTCAATCAGATATAGGAGCGTTAACTCCCAACACGTGTAAGTATTCTCGGGCATCATCAAGATTCAAAGTTTGGAATTGAGGTATACCACTTTGAGTTGGAAGTACAGAGATTAGTCGTAAATTAACCAAATTTTGCATTGCTGCGCGAATATCATTGAATTCCATTCCAGTTGCGTGAATAATGTCGGATAAACTCAATTTCTTATGCTCAATCATCATTATGAGGCAAATTGCAGTTAATAGTCTCTCTTTCGAAAAATTAGCATTTTCACTGATAAGGTCGGCCATTTGTAGTGAATGGTAATTTCTATTTATAATCTCAGAAGAAAATGATCTACTTGATGTTGCCAATCGATCTGAGTTTAATAATTTCAGGTGCCTCAATCGGTCCTCGAATAGTAAATATTTGCTTGGTGTAGTATTTTGTCTGATCAAAATATATAGGCTCATCTGTGCTCACAACATTCTCATATGTACTGAATATCACCCGGATGTTCGTGGATAGTTTCCGCAGAATGGAAAGACTGAGAGTAAAAAAACGGATGTTTTGTGTATAGAGGCGATCTCTTCCATAGTATTCTCGGAAATACAATGGAAGATCATCAATGTATACAAAATGAAGCCGGGGAGAGATATAATCTTCAAGTGAGTGCAATGTAGGAACAATGTCAGATTTAGTAGGTGGGCGTATAATTCTGGCTTTGCTAGTCAATTGCTCGGATGACCATCTGCGATTTGGATCTACGATAAGAACATGAGGATCTTCCTGTTGAAGAAAATGCTGGACGTATTGATGGGGTCTGTTCTTCCCAGATGAGTAAAGTCCGACTAACCCACCTGAAGGACCAAAAACGTCTCGCATTGACACAAGAATGGTTGATATAGGTAGTTTATACTTCTTTGGTAACAGTGAAGTAATTTAATTTAGAAAACACAATTATTGAGAAGGATCTATATTGTAACAAAGGACTTCAAATTGCTGTACAGATGTCAGCAACTTCTCAGAGAATATGAAGTCGTTCACCTTTCAGAAATTACTCGACTCCCCCAAGGAAAGAAATTTCTCACGGATCAGAGAAATAACCTCCCTCGAGGCGGGGATCATATGAGAATCGCTAGAAGAATGTCAGATATTACTATTTTGAAAAATGTAGCAGATTTATTCGCCTCAAATGTGGTCAAAGAGCTTGTTGTTGCCATTGACCCGGGATATTCGATAGGTATTGCTATCTTGGCAAATGATGCACCAGTATTAACGAATATCCAAATTTCTTTGGAAAAATCGATCGTATGGATAAAAAGACAGCTTGATGAATTGAATTATACCAATTTGCAAATTAAGATAGGTGATGGGTGGAAAGAAACTCTAGAAGAGTATGTAATGCGGTTCAGTCAAGAATTTGGCAATTACGCCGAAATTCTCCTTGTAGATGAAGTAAATACATCCATCAAGCTTAAGCAGGAACTTGGTATACATGAGCGTGCTGCAATAGCAATAGGTCTTCGTGAGGGTCGACCTGTCTAATTGATAGATGGCTTGCTCATATAGGCGAACAAATAACAGGTTTTAAAAGTCGAAGGATTGACGGGAAAGTATAAATCTCCATTTTGGTGAATGTTGTGTCAGATAGAGTACAGTTACCATGGATCCCGGGTATAGAACGGCCAAAATTCGTGTTTTACAGAATAAAGATTACAATCCCTACCAGGATTCCCCCATCGTTAGTATACGGTCTTGTATTTCTAAGTATTCTGTATATTTATGCAGGTGGAGTATATGATTTGGTTGAGGAACCCTTTGCCAGAGGATCAGATGCTCAAGGAAATCCAATTCTCCTACTTACAGATCAAGATAGACAGTTCTTAATTGAGGGTGTCGTTGCTGGGGTTGTTATGTTTCTAGGAGCGGGTGGACTTTATATGATTGCAGAAGCAGCAACCGATCCTCACAATCCTGATCGTGCAACCACTTACCAGGGTATTGGAGTAATTTTACTTCTTTTTGCATTTCTTGTATTGCAAAGTATGTTTAACTGTAAACTGACCGGAGATTGTCTATAGGTATATTTGGAAGAAGGTTGATCCTATTCACCTCTTCAGCTATCCGGTATGTCATTGAAATGTCATCCTCAGAGATATTACCAATAATTACGATCTCAGGTACAAGATAACTGTCATTCTGATCGGCTGCCAATATATTTCGCATATTATCTACACTGACAATTCCGCCTCCATATATTGATCGAGGCACAACAACTCTAGAACCGCCCGGAAGCTCAGCGAGAGCTTTTCTAATGTTTTCCTCTTTTTCAGAGAGATATCCTGCAGCTTGGGCCAGTAATATCTCTTGGATCTGTGTCGACGGGAGAGATTTCTGTCCAGATCCGGCTTCTAAATAGTACCAGTCTTGGTTATCCCTAATTCTGAGGTCTCGGAATTCCGATTTAATTTGCCTAAGTGTAATATTATCTCTAGCTTTGGTCCTACCGGCAGCTTTCCCCCCAAGAGGATAGTATGCAATATTCAGAACTTTGAAGGGTAAAATTGGAGTCAGCAAGGTAGACAAAAGTTTTGCACGAATTTGCAAGTTCCGACTTTGAGAATTTGCAGGATAAGAGGCAAAGGCAAAGCTTGGACCTTTGATAAGTTGTGACACTCCACTGGGGAAGAGACCTATCCTTGATCTGATATCATACCTTGAACTTGAGGTTAAACCTGGTATAGGGGTAAATTGATGGCTACTTGGGTTAGAGGAGATCAACTTATCGTACATCTTACGATATTGTTTCCGAGTAACATCTCTCTCGGAAGCACCCAGAAGATAAAATACGGGTTCATCCTTTTGGTGAGTCAATAGACTATAGAAGTCATCATGATACAGATCTTCTTTTGCAGGATCACCGAGGATCCCAAGAGCAGTTTTCATGAGATTACCTCATTCATAAATCTGATCGATAATTTTCTTGCCAATGGCCTTTAATTTTTTGTCAGCAGTTGATTTTGCAGGTTTATCAGAGAATATTTTCAGAACTGCTTCCCGGTATGCATCTAGCAGTTCATAGATTTCACTACTGCTTGCATCGTCAGAGCCCTCATCCTTGTAATAGGCAATCTGGAATTCCTTGATTATGGGACCTTCTGATTCCGATCGAAATTTAGCCTTTTTTACTGTGGACCCCTTGCTGGGGACCTGTGGGATTTTGACTGGCTTTTTCCCACCCAAGATTGACTCGATTTGATCTGGAGCATCATCAAATGATATTTCCTTCATAATCATGTCTGGTGAGGCCTTGATCATAGTCTTGACATTTGCACGGGCATTTTTTGAAGCAGAGGCAGATGCTGATTTACCATCAATAATCCAGAAGACAGAAGAATTCCGATCCTCGATAACAAGAACCCTTCTAGTGTGAAGACTACCAACACTTGCCTCTATCTCTTCTAGCTTGCCCTTGCTAGCAGCTTTATAGAACGTAATATCAGCCACATATCAATCAGAGATGTTGTTCTATTCAAACTTTTGTGTTTTCAATCGGTTCTTTAGACTCGAATAGTTTCGGTATTACCTCTGATACTTGACCATATAAGCCTACTTTCTGAGAATTTTGAGTGATAGGAACTGAATTCAGGGAAATAGTCAGTGAGATCCTTCATCCTGACTCAAATGTGAAATGGGGACTTCGCCGTCCAAAGGAAAAAAATGAGGAATTTCGAGTAAAGATAGGACTTCTATCCGGGATGCTAACAAATCAAATCCTTGGATTAGCCTTAGCCAAAGAGGTAAATCTCATTATTGTAGGTGATCGGGACAATCACCTAAATTACGTAGATAGGGAGCTGGAGATGATAGAAATTCTTTACAAGAATGATATCAGAATCCTCGAATGGTCACTAGATAGTCTGATACGATCTACCTTGGGAGGAAAGATATTGGCTAATATCTTCCAAGCAGACCATACCTGGTACAATGAAGTGGAAAAATCTCATATTTTTACTTACAGGGATACTAGAAAAATTAAGAGTATACTTTCCAGAGTGGAACCGTATACCACATGGAAGACAGATCCTGATGCAGTGGTAGAAATTGATCAATTGGTCTACAGTATTGAACCGGCAAATCCAATTTCAAATTATGATCTTGTTAACTCTGTTATTGTCCAGACAACTCTTTGTAGCAATACATACAGAATTCTTGCAAATGGTAACACGATCATCCATACTCCTGATCTCCAACTCAGAAATGAGATCGCACGAGAGTTGTATTACCTGATAAAACCGAGAATTGAAATACCGATGTATTTAGAGTTTAACAAGTCATATTTCTCAACAACGGAAAAAAGGGATGGACTGGACGGGA
>JAEOUB010000010.1 GCA_016839545.1 Candidatus Kariarchaeota archaeon
AGAACCGAGAAACTGCCAACAACTTGGAAGACAGTCAAGTTTCAAAGGAATGAAATAATCACAAGATCAATCCATCCGGATACACGCTATCTACAAATAGCAAATGACTAATAATACCTCTTTGAATGAATTTTAGGTACGGGGTTCCAAGATGCTCTCAGAAGATGACAAAAACCTGGCAAGATCCACACCGATGCTTTCTCAATGGCTCGATATTAAGGAGACTTTGGATCAGGAAATCGTCTTTTGCAGGGTAGGTGACTTCTATGAGCTCTTTTTTGATGATGCCGAACGAGCGTCAGAAATTCTCGACCTTCAGAAAACTAAACGAAAAATCAGTAATTCGACATATCCAATGGCAGGTGTCCCAGTTCGATCGCTAGAAACCTATGTTTCAAGATTGGTCGAGAAAGGATACAAAGTCGCAATAATCGATCAGTTGGAAGATGCAAAACAGACCACAGGTATGCTCCGAAGGGGATTGACTCGTATTGTCACAGCAGGAACAATCACTGAGCAAGAAATGTTAGAGCCTGGAAAAAATAACTATCTTGCTGCCCTCTTTCATGATCCTAAGTCAAAATCAGAGCAATATGGAATTGCATTTTGTGATCTTTCTACTGGAGATTTCCGGGTCGGAAGCTTTGATCTAGAGGATAAAACGGAACTACTTCGTGCATATGCAAAATTTGCACCTGTGGAAATCATTTATCAGGATACTATAGATAATCTTGGTAGAGTTTTTGACTTGGTATTTGACAACGAAGAGGTTCTCACCCCTAAACCCTCACTCTGGTTTGATACCAAGGTTACTGACGGTTTACTAAAAGACCAATTTGATGTATTGACGCTGGAAGGGTTCGGAATGAAATCTGGCAGTCCCTCAATAAACGCAGCAGGTGCACTTCTTCGATATCTGAAGGAGACTCAGTTTGCGAATTTTCCTCACCTTCAGACCATTAGATCCCTTGAAGTTGAAGGCACAATGGTTCTTGATGCTCAAGCAATTAGAAGTCTGGAACTATTCGAAAACACGCAGGATCACTCTTCTCATGCATCGTTACTTGATCTGATGGATGAAACTGTCACACCCATGGGTGGAAGACTTCTCAGACACTGGATGGCAAATCCACTTGCATCAAAGGACAGAATCGAGAAGCGTCTTGATGCTGTCGAACTCTTCCAGACAGATCCACTGCTACAACATCGTGTTCGTTCTATTCTTTCTGAGATGGGAGATATTGAGCGACTAGTAACTAGGATATCGATGAGAAAGGCAAAACCAGATGAACTAATTAAATTGGCATATGGATTGGAGCAGATCCCTGACCTCAGAAGTTTATTGACCATCTACACCGATCGATTTCCAATTGATTTGATAACCAATATTGACCCCTCAACTGATTTTGTTACTCTCATCAGATCCTCTATCAGAGATAACCCAGAAGGATCGGTTGGTGAGGGTAAAATTATCCGAGAGGGAATAAATCAGGAATTAGATAGACTTCAAGCTATAATTGCAAAGGGAGAATCCTGGCTTGATGAATATCTAGAGTCTGAAATGCAGGTAACAGGAATTACAAGTATCAAAGTAAAACAAAACAATCATCTTGGATATTTTATGGATATTGCAAAAAAAGATCTGGATAAAGTTCCTGAGTCATATGCTAGGAAACAGGTGATGGTAAACTCGACTCGATATTTTACAGAAGAGCTCAAGAATTGGGAAACTGATATCCTCGAGGCTGAAATCAAGATCCTTGAATTAGAGGAGGCTATTTACAATAATATCTTAACAGAACTTGCAAAATTCACAAGTGTATTACAAAGAACCAGCCAGTCTCTTGCAATACTTGACTGTCTCGCCAATTTCGCATATTTGGCTGACAGAAGGCAGTACACAAAACCCACCCTGACAGCTGAAAACACCTACCAAATCAAGGGAGGTCGTCATCCTGTAATTGAAGCTCTCAATCCTGGTACCGATTATGTTCCAAATGATCTGAATCTTGATTATGATAATGAGCGAATTGTAATTATCACAGGACCAAACTTCTCTGGTAAATCATCATATCTGAGAGCTGTTGCAATTATCTCAATAAT
>JAEOUB010000102.1 GCA_016839545.1 Candidatus Kariarchaeota archaeon
GTAACGTACACCATTGAAAGCATTTTCAATGTGTGCCCTTACTGTTCCTATGAGTGCCTTTTCCTTTTTACGGGGAAACAGCACCTCAAGGCTGATGATATCGTTATCCATGTCCATAACCACACCAGTATGAGTAAAATCTCTGACGACCTGACCGAGCTTTCCTTTTACTGTGAGAACTTTGCCGTCTAGATTGACGGTGACATCTTCGGGAATTTCTACATCATATTGTAATCTTCCATATCTCATTGATTTCACCTCAGTAGACGTAGGCTAGGAGACGTCCTCCGATGCCTTTGTCATGTGCCTCCACCTGGCTCATTACACCCTCAGGTGTGGTTAGAACCAGTATTCCGAAATTCACGGCTGGTAGGTATTTCTTCTCAAACTCTGTGATTTGAGAGAATTTAACAGGAAAACGTGGGCGAATTCCAGCACACCTGTTAATTCTACCAAGCAGCTGTACACGGAATTTTCCACCACGACCATCCTCAATTCTTTCAACTTCTCCAATGTACTGTGCTTTCTGTAGCGTTGCCAGTACATCCTGGATTACGTTGCTTGTGGGTGATATAATCACCTCTTTTCTACGACGCTCTTCATATGCTCTGATTTTTGTCAAAGCATCAACGAGTGGATCCATCTGCATAATTAATTAACCTCCTCGGGACCCGGTTTTCTTAAAACCGAGTTTCTCGCCAACTTCTCTGAAGCAGCGACGACAAATCATGAGATCTGCTCTTCTAATGAGACCACGGTGTGTTTCACATCGTTTGCATTTTCGACTACCTTTGCCGTAGTTTGTCCTTTGTTTCTTAGGCTGTGTTCGCATAACAGTTAATCCTCCTTACCATTACTCAACCACGCGGTTGCCCACCGGTTGTGTGCAGGAGCATAACATGATCAAAACTCCTCTATTAAAGAGGTTGATTTAGTGACACTCACCTTACTAGTATGAATTTGATTTGTGACTACGTTCTTTTGCAGTGTTTTATGAATTCAGATTAACTCAATGTCATAGTTGTCTTTGAGAAATACTTTGGTTTCAACTGGGGATAGCATGTGATGTCGACCAATTTTCTTGGACCGGTACTTACGCTGCTTTACACGATAGCCAGCACGTTCCATCTGGACGAGAACGTCAAGTCCGATGATACCTAGGTTGGGATCATAGGATTGTCCGGGAATGTCGATATGCTCTGCAATACCAAATCCAAAGTTACCCTGCTTATCGATGCTCTTCTCTTTGAGTTTGTATTCTTTGGCATGGAATAGGCTCATAAGAAGCTCGTAAGCACGGTCACCTCTGACGGTAACGGTAGCACCAACGGGTTGACCCTTACGGATACCCCATGAACGCCAAGTGTCCTTGGCTAAGGTTTCAGTGGGGGTCTGACCTGCGATATTCGCCAGGATGGTCTTGGTTCTCTCCAGTGGGTCACCGGCAACACCAAGGCTAACATTGAGTTTTACTGCTGCAATTTTGGGACGGAGCATTGGCTGTGCGGCCCATTTCTCATTGTATTCTTCTACTGGTACACTCATTTTATTCACCTCTGAAGCTCGATGTCTTCGCTCAACACGAACACATAATCGAGTGCGGTACGGAAAACCTCGTCATTTGCCTCATCTTCGAATGTTACCTCAGATGCTTTTGGACCATAACGTCTCTCAATGGAGATGATCTTACCGATCTTTCCTTGATGTCGGCCTTCGGTCACCATCGCCCTTGCGCCCTCTTCGAGCGGAAGCACGTCTAGGATTTCCTGTGAGGGAACTGCAATCTTGACAGAGTGCTGACCTTTGATCTCATCAATGATTTCTCTACCTTCCTTGATCAGGATGTTACGACCGTCATGTAGAGAAATCTGGGTGTCTCCACCACGGACATTTCTCTTTCCAGTTACTTTACAGATCTTGTAGGAAGCTTCTCCCTCATCAATTGTGAAGGGAAGTAACCTGTGAGATGTGTGGATCTGGACACGGTATTTTTCGTCAAGTCCATCGAACTCGACAACATCCATATGACCTACGGGGAATTTTTCGTTGCTTCTGACACGACCGTCTATCCTTACCTTCCTTGAAGATAGGATTTTCTTGGTCTCAGAAGAATTCTTGGAAACACCAAGAACATCCCTCAGTAAAACTAAGAGAGGCATACCCATTTCCTTACCATGAGGACCGGGACTGATCTTGGGAACAAACATCTGCTTGGCTTTCTTACGGTTAATTGGCCAGGTTCTAGGAGAGCTTGTTCTCTTCTGGTGTTGTCTTTTACCTGCTTTTGTCATTTTTCATCTTCCTCCTCATCGACTTCTTCTCCGAGATCTTCGCCCTCTGCATCGTCATCAGACTCCACATCAGTTTCTTCTTCGAATTCCTCGTCGATATCATCAAGATCCTCGTCATCAAGAAGTGGCTCTTCATCATCAAATTCGTCATCATCAAATTCGATGAGGTCTTCCTCTTCTGCCTCAGCTTCTGCAAGCACTGATTCGATATCGAGTTTTGCAGACTCATTGGCAATACGACGATTAATTAGCTCAAGTCTCTTTCTGTCCTTCTTGGTTACATACTTGGTAATAACCAGGTTGGAGGGATGAATGGGAACACCGATCTCACTGGCATCTGTCTTTTTGTTGACAATACCTTCAACGTATACTCGCTGTCTACTGGGATCGGTTCGGTTTACCTTTCCACTCTTGCCTTTGTAGTCACCACGTACGATAATTACAGAATCTCCTTCTCGAACGGGAAGGCTTCTGAAACCTTTTTCGTTCTGAAGAGTCTTGGACAGAGGAGCAGACATGAGTTTGTGAGTCTCGTGCTTTGAGACATTGTACTCATAGTACCTTTGTTTTCGGGGTTTTTTGCTACTTGTTCTCATTAAACCACCTTACTCGCAATTGTACCAATTCTGGGCCACCGGTTGATAGCCTCTTTGGCAACTGGACCCTTGGCTTCATTTGATCTGGGGTCTCCTTGTGGATTGACAACAACTACTGCATTGTCCTCAAAGGAGATCATCTCACCACTGTCTCTCTTGTATGGTCTTTTCTGTCTGACAACTACTGCTCTGACGATGGTCCTTCGCATCTTGGGATTGCCTTTCTTAACAGAAGCAATCACCATATCTCCAACACTTGCTTTGGGATAACGGTTCAATCGTCCACGGTAGCCGGCAACGGTCAGTACTTCTACAACACGTGCACCTGAGTTGTCAGCAACACGAATACGAGTACCTGTCTGGATTCCAGCTGCAGCTTTATATCTTGGAAAACCTGCTGCTTTACGCTTTGCCATTACGAAACAACTCCTTTCTGCACTACAACAAAGCTAATGCTTTTTGCAAGTGGTCGACATTCTACTGCCTTAACTACATCACCTTCCTTGACATCAATACAGTCTGGAAGACGAGCGGTAATGAGGCCTTTTCTACGCTCATACCGGTTATATTTTCTTACCAAATGGAGGAAATCTCTTCTGATGACCACAGCTCGAGTCATGTTGTCAGAGACGACAACACCCTCAAGAATACGACCACGTACTGGAAGAGAACCATGCCAGGGGCACTGTGTATCCTCACAGGTTTTGGCGGGAGCTTCAACTCCTTCTAAACCAATGTTTTTTACTTTACTCATGATTTTCCCTCATAGCGTACTAATTCTGTAGCAAACCAAACAACCCCGTTACGAACCCAATCGAGGGAGATTGAGTAATTGGAACCTGACATTCCTCTGATAGGCTGTTTTTCTTTCCTCCCGAGGGAGGAGGTCAGGAGCACGATAGTACGAGCTAATTGAAGTTCATTCTAGTATATTATAAAGAGATAGATACCTATCACAGTGGCAATTACCACCCTCGTAGTTTCTTCTTTCCTCTTTTGGCATGGGTTCCGATTAACAACTTCCCTGATATAGTAACCAATCTTTCACCAGAACTAAATGTGAAGGATCCATTTACTTTCGATATCATACAAGATTTACCCTCGATATTCATCTCGACCATATTCCTGGTTTCAGAGAGAATAACACCGGTAATCCCAATCAAGTTAGGGTCTGAATGATCACTGACAGTGACTTGGTGACCAGAAATGTCGTTTTGCAGGATGCTGCGTGTGACCTCTTTATTACTCGACATTAGACTAATTAGCTTTAAGTTCAGCTTCTCGCTGTAGAGTTAGAATTCGGGCAATTGTTCTCTTGATACCCTTGATCTTACCTGGATCATCAATAGATCCACCAGAAGAGAGCTGGGATCGAACATCCATAAGCTGTCTGCGATATTTGGCTAGTTCGTCAGCAAGCTGACCAGAGTCATAGCTTCGGAGTTCTCTCATTTTCTTTACCATTATTCCTCATCCTCCTCAATTTCAAGGTCTAAGTCTTCCTCGTCTTCTTCAAGGGCTGCGAGTGCTTCATCAGGAATGTCTTCATCAGTTGCGGCGTCAACCTCTTCAAGTGATTCGAGATCATCGAATTCCTCTTCCTCATCGAAATCCTCTTCGAATTCTGTGAATTCATCGTCTTGATCAAGATCAGTGAAGTCTTCATCATCCTCTCGAATAATTTCACGGGATGTGTGAGTTGGCTCAGCAATGATGTCAACATGATCAGGAAGCACACTATCAGGAAGCATTATCCAGACAGTAATACCAAGAATACCTCTCTTTATCTTTGCCTTTGAATATCCTTTTCGTACAAAAAGCTCTACGGGATGACCTGTCTTGGCAACAAAACCCTCTTTGAAATTTTCAATTCTTGCCCTTTGAGATGTGATTTTTCCAGAAACGGTAATTTGACATCCAAGAGCACCAGAAGCCATAATACGCCTCATGGTTCCGTAAGCAGATCGTCGAAAATGTCGACCTCTCTCAAGAGAGGACGCAAGACGGGCAGCCATAACCTGGGGGAAGATTTCGGGGTCATCAAGACCCTCAACTTCGATCTGAACATTTTCATGTCCAAGAATTTCTTTAACAGATGTAGATACTTTTTTGATTGTCTGGCCTCGCTTTCCAATTGCCAGACCAACACGGCCCACTTTTAGGGTGATCTTGGTGACGGACGAAGATGGGTTGTAAATCATGTATCCGTACTCAGCGGATGCAAGTTCTTCAGCAAAATACTCATCAAGGAATACTTTGTCCATGCGTCTTTGTGTGAAGGATTTGATCGAATTTGGCATATTATCAATAACTCCTATGCTTCCTCGGCAATCAGCTCGAGGTGAGTAAGGGTTTTCACCTTGGCACTGGTACTTCCATAGGCACGTGAGAATATCCTTTTCATCTTTCTACCTCTCTGTGCGACAGCATGAATGATGAAGAGTCTATCAACCTCAAGACCTTTGTTTGTTGCATTCTTCTCAAGGCTCTCCAAAAGTAGGAGTACACGTTCTGCTGCCTTGACAGGATATCTACCAGAGTCCCATCCTTTCAGGTCAGACCTGTGGCCTACCTTCTTGTTATATCTACGGAAAGGAACGGAACGTTTCATTGCAATTACATCTTCGAGGTATTCTTTAGCTCTCTCCACCAGCATGCCTTTGATGTGTGTGGCAATCTCACGGGTGTGTTTGAAAGAGATGTCTTCCTCTCGAATGGATGCTTTTACGGTTTTATCAGGATCTAAGCCTATGACCGAGTAACCAAAGCGTGCCATATTATCTACGATACTAGGCGATAATCAATCATTATTAAATAAACAGATATGAATCAACGCTGTATTCAATTAGCTTACGTGATGCTACTTCCTGTTGAGACTACAATCGCACAATTCCAACATCTTGTATTCTTAATTTTGCGATCATCTTAGGATCGACCTCAATTTGGACATCAAGGTTGATTTCCTTCAAATTCTGAAGATTCAAATAAGGCAGATACTTAATGCCAGTTCGGTTGATAGTGATCTCTTCCAATGAAGACAACCTGTTCAGTTCGAATACATGAGTAGGATCCAAACGGATGAATTGAACTTCTTCTAGAAACAAAATTTCAAGTTCACTTTCATCTGGAAACTCGGGAAACCTGTGAAGAGTTGTATGCTTGAGTCGAAGACTCTTCAGCTGTTTTGGAACTGAGAATATTATTGGAACTGACTCTTGGAGCTCTGTTAATATTATCTGACCTGCATGTACCTGGTTAATAATGGGGGTGAGGTTCAGATCATCTAGGTCAACGTCTAAGAGAGCAAGTGTATGGAGTGAGAACCCTTCAAGTGCAGTAGAAGAATCATGAATCACTTCAGATTCTACAAATGACAGGATATTGGGGCTTGAACTGACACGTAACCTGTCAAGATGGACCGAAGATTTCGCAAAACCTAGGGTACCATTGAAACTCGGTGTCTGAATATTCAAATCACTAATCGTACACTGTTGAAAGTTAACATCTCGTATCCTATCAAAATAAAGTGTACAGCCATGAAGAGTGGACTCAACGAAGGTCACAATTGGATAGGCTGCAAATAGTGAGAGGTCTAGGAATATACCTTCTTGACGTAGATGAGAGATAATGGGGTAATGTTGCTTGGATTGACCATCAAAGAGATACTGAAACTGAACCTGACAGTGGTACTTCTCAGTAAATGTTGACGTATCCATATCAAACCTCCAAGGAGGTGAACTCCTATCCAAAACTTGGAAACCAAGTATAAGAGTGTGATTTGAATGGATTAAATCTTTCTAGAGTTCTAATGTGATTAATACACTACTTGAGAGGTACGTACATTGAAGATCGGGTTGCACCAATACCGGGTGCACTGTGTCGAACAAGCTTTCGGGGGTGAGCATACTCAGCAAAGTAGTTGCCTACTTTGTCAAGAGTCATTTCAATAGACACATACTGCTGGCCATTGTATACCTCGACAGTTAGACCAATGAACTCGGGGAGAATGACAAAGTCTCTAATGTATGTCTTTACAATCACCTCTTTACCAGCATCCATTGCTTCTTTAGCTGCTCGCAGTTTACCAAGGAGTTTGCTACGCTCATGAGTCCAGTACTCAGGCCGTGTGAGTGATCTTCTTTGTCTTGATGGGAGTAACTCTACAAGTTCATCCATTTCAAGTTCTTGGAGCTCCTCAAGAGTTTTACCTCTGTAATGTGACTGTCTTCTTGCTGCCATCTATATACAATCAATCTAAACCGTATCTAAATATAAGAGTTAAGATTTGTTACACACATTCAATTATTGTTTATTCGGTATAACTTGAGAAGAAATATTCTAGTAGAGGATTCTGTGAGATCATGTGTGAGAGATGAGGATGAGTTCACTTCTTGGGTGGCACCTTTAATCCATCCATCTAACCTCCTGGGTCACGATGAGGATGCAGTTGCTGTAAAAATGGATGATGGATTTCTTGTACTCAATATTGATGGATGGGTGGAATCAACAGATCGTCCAACAGGGATGTCCCTGTACTCCTGCGGTTACAGAGCTGTGATCAATGCCGCATCAGACATTGTCGCCAAAGGTGCATCCCCTGAATCTATGATTATCTCCATGTCAATACCAAAATTCAGGAGCTCAGAAATTATTGAAATTATTGAGGGCTTTTCAAAAGCGGCTGACGAGTATGAGATCGCCTATCTCGGGGGAGATATGAACACAAGCAATGACCTTGTGATTGATGTGACGATTTGGGGGAAGACTTCACGACTTGTTAAACGCTCTGGAGCACAAGTTGGTGAGAAAGTATACTGGCTAGGACCTCCTTTGGGAGAAATGGCTGCAGCACTCGGTGTCCTGACAAAAGATTGGAAAGGAGATCAGGATACAGCTTTGGAAATATTCTCTAATCCTGAGCTGTACCCCGATATTTTGGAATATAATCCAACTTCAGCAATTGATTGCTCAGATGGATTAGCAAGGAGTTTGCATTTCCTCTCGAGAAAATCCCAGGTTGGTATTGAACTTCATAATCTTGAACTTGGATCGGATTGGGCTCGTGATGTCTCCAAAGTGAATAAAATCAAAGATACAGACTTGATTCTTTATGGGGGTGAAGAATTGGGGATCATCTTCACTCTCCCTGAAACGGAGAAGAGACCAGTTGGTGCAATTGAAGTAGGATCCATTGCTGCTAAAATTGGTGTACATATGCAGAACAATGATATTGAGAATAGGGGATGGGATCACTTTCTAGAAACCAAATAGGATGGGGATTGTGATTATTTCGAGATCGACACTATCTCCATTGGCAATTCCAGGAAGAGGGATGGTAGTTCCAGGAACACCTTCAATATCATGGTCAATCGATATAGCAGTGTCGATGGAAGGGAAAGAGAAGCTGAATAACTGAGTCGGCTGTCTTCGCAATCTTAGAGTCCATTCATCAAGCTCGATCGGAAATACAATAGGACTACCATCAAGAGGACTTGAAAGAAAATCAATCTGTATTATTGATATTACAATTTTCCAAGTATTAGGTCCCAGATTAAGAACTTCCATATTCGATCGAAAGTACATATTGAACTGACCCCAACTGTATCCGAATTCAGATTTCAAGACCCAAGACTCATCTCCTGTATCAAAGATGATGGAGGAAGCCTCGCTGGAAACTCTATTCTCAAATGCTTGGCCCCTTGGTTGAAAAGAGCCATTCAGCAGTGCAACGAAATCACCGATATCAACCGATAATCCTGTTGAAACACTGTTATCTGCAACTGTGATTGAAAGTGTTCGCGAAGCATCAAGATCGTAGATTGTGTCTGAACTCACGATATGGACTCTTCCTCCTGTTCCATCAGGAGAGATACTCAGACGCGAAACTTCGTTGGCAATAGATTGAAAAATGTATCCCTGGTTAGCACTGGTAGTGGTTGTTTCATATCCCAGCAGGGTTGGTGCAATCTGAGAATACAAAACACCAAGAGATGAGATCATTATTCCAAAAATAAGCATTGTAGCCACCACATTAGTTGCAGCTCGCCTTCTTGATCTCATATCAAAATGATGTAATAATCCAAGAATAAAGAAGATTACTATGACCTGTTAGGTGAATTAATAGAATTGATTATGTTAGATTAAGGAAGTATTGCCTCCCTTAACCTAATTCTTTCTGAATTTACGTGTTCTGACAATGGTGACAAAAGCAGATGTGAATATCATTAATGGTAGGTAGTCAAATGAGTTTCTACCTGTATCTGTTTCACTTGTTTCCGGTGGCGCTTCATCAACAAATACCTTCA
>JAEOUB010000103.1 GCA_016839545.1 Candidatus Kariarchaeota archaeon
GTCAGATAGATATCTATCATTCAGTGTGCTTGATCAGGGTGGGGGAATTGCCCCTGAGTCGTATCCAAGAATTTTCCAGCCTTTCTATACCACCAAAATGACAGGAAAGGGACTTGGACTATCAGTTGTCCATGGAATTCTCAAAGCCCATGAAGGTGGGATAGAGATAGAAAGCGAATTATTCAAGGGTACTCAGATCACGACCTACTGGCCGTTTGATTACTAATTTACTCTGTTTCGGTATCTACCTGTGACTCAATGAATATTCTGTCAGGGGTGAGAAACTCTACTGCCTCGGACAACTGCTTTTCCAATGTGTCTATGTCATCAGCCGCACCGGTTTTATCCGCCAATGCCTCTTTGCTGAAGGTGATATCGAGTGCAAGTATCATATCCTTGGGGCCTATAAGCAAGGTCTTCATGGAATTAACGGTTTTGACTGCACCTGATGCGTCCAGCACTTCCACAATTTGACTCTGGATACGGCTTGAGACAGCCTTACCCACAAGGTATGTTTTGTTCTCACGTGCCAAGAGCAGACCACCGGTCATCAGAACCACACCAATTGCAATAGAAGTGTATCCATCAACAATAGGGTCAGATGTGATATAGGTGATAACTGATCCAATTAAGGCTATGACTAACCCTGCAAGAGCAAGTGAGTCCTCTACAAGGAGTGAGAGAAGAACAGGATCCTGCATTTCATCCACAGCCTCGATCAGCGACTCATTACCGGTCTCTTCCTGATATACACGTGCTTCATCGACTGCTGTCTTTAATGCAAATGCCTCAAGAACAATTGCGACAAGAAGGACAAGAATCTGCCAGATGAAGAGCTCAGGCTTGAATGTATGCTCCTCGGGATGTCTTAGGATCTCAAACCCTTCAATCATTGCCAACGTACCTGATACACCAAATATCAGGATC
The DNA here is from genome assembly GCA_016839545.1 of Candidatus Kariarchaeota archaeon. GTDB lineage: Archaea > Asgardarchaeota > Heimdallarchaeia > Heimdallarchaeales > Kariarchaeaceae > Kariarchaeum. The sequence continues at coordinate 928 of JAEOUB010000103.1, forward strand.
GCAACAACAAATGCCCAGAAGAACTGGACCTTTTTGTACCCGAATGGATGCTCGAGATCCGGTTCTTTTCCACTTCTCTGGATACCCAGAGCGAGAAGAATTTGATTGAATGTGTCAGCGAAACTGTGGTAAGCTTCAGAAATCATTGCAGCTGACCCTGTGAATAGACCGACAACTGTCTTGATAACGCCGATTAGGAAATTCACTGTGAGTGCAGCTTTGAGTGATGCTCCTGCCATATGACTCAAGCTCAACCCTCAAACCCTGAAATAAATATCTTTGTAACCTGTATCTCATAATTGCAAACTCATCTGACGTGTATAGATAATGGCATGAGAGGCGAGAAGGGAACGTTCTCCCAAAGAGATGATACTGTCAGGAGAGATTGCCCTGAGGTCATCCGGGGTTAGATCCTGCTGGGCTCCGAGAATGACTGTACCCTCAAGTTTTTGAAATGAAGCCCCACCCTCGGACAGCAATGCAAACGGTCTGGGAAGATCTGCTACAAGCTGTGCCAAGGTACCCTCTGTGAAGTATTCACCCCAGTTGTTCTTGATATGAGCCGCGAGACTGACCTCATCATGACTCTCATCGACATCATTGTAATGGAGCTTCATCCAACCCTGTGGTTCTGAACCCTTGAGATGACAGTAAATGGTGTGACCCTGATCGGACGCCAGTTGACGGGTTGCTGCCAGGATGGTTCTGAAGATGATGTCGATCCGTCCATGTCCCTCAAGATCCTTGAGAGAATACGCTGAATGAGCCTTTGCCCGTTGTGAGATGACTAGGAAAATCATGCGGATGAAACCCATCCTGAGACAATCTGATGGGGTTGGATGACGACATATGCATCAACTATGGTTCCGGGTTGTAGCGAGGTATGAACACCGATATGGGAACAGGGTCCAATCACTGCACCGAACTTGTCCAGTGGTACCTTGAAGTCTTTTCCATCTATCTTGACATAGATTGGTGAGGGTGGTGAGTTGGTGTTGATCGTGATTGCCCCGGAGTGCATTGTAGATTCTCGACCCACAATAGATGCTCCAACATAAGAGAGCCGGGCGATGCTTGCCTTCTCCATCACAACGGAGGACCTGATCTCAACTCCCATACCAATTTTTGCCTCATCATAAATTGCAGAGAAATCACGGATCAGTGAATTATTACCGATAAAAGCTTTTTTGCCCACATAGACTGGACCTTTGAGGACAGTTCCATTGAGGATCTCGGCACCTGATTCGATAAATACAGGTCCTATTATCTCCACATTTGCACCGATCTTGACATCTGCTGCAATTCTGCTGTATTCCAGTTTCTCAAGCATATAGTTCGTGGCTCTAAGCACATCCCATGGCCGTCCTACATCTATCCAGGTCTCATTCCAGATACCTCCAGCCACCTCGCCACCATCGGCAATAAAGCGATTGAAACACTCATTGAAACTGAATCCCTGGCTCAGATAGTTGAAGATCTTGCCCGTCAGCAGAAATGTTCCGGCCACAACATAGTTGGAGCTATCCTCGTCAGGACTGGTGATAATACTGTCCACCAGACCGTTAGCATCAAGCGTCACCTGTCCAAAGTCTTGAGTCTCAGATTGCAGTGCAACTGCCAGTGCCCACTCAGCACCGGTATTATCTGCTGCATTGAGTGTCCGTGTCACCAATTTGGGGTTGGTCACGATATCTGAATGAGTGAGAATAAACTGATCGTCCTCTGAAAATTGAGACTGCACAGACCGGATTGCAGCATCCAGCCCCTCTTCTTTCTGCTGGACATACCTGAGATCCAGCGATTCATTGGCTGCATTGGCATAGGAACGGATCTCAGTGTCTCCCTCCGGAATAACAATGATGATATCCCTGATACCACTATGGACTAACCGATCAATGGCAAATTGGATCAATGGCCTGTCAAGGATCCTGATCATAGGCTTCGACACATTCTCAGTCAGAGGTTTCAATGCCTCTCCGGGACCTGCTGCAAGGATGACACCCTTCATAACTATGATCACATAGCCCTCGGGGTTTAAGAAGGTAGACAATTCTTCCTGAATTCTCAGGAAATCACAGATCAAATTCACCATACTCACCACTAATCCTCTCAGAGAGGGGTGGAACTTAAAAACCAATATGGGTCGAGGGCTTTGGATTATGGCAAAACGACTTCTCTTCCTCGACTTCCTCCGTGGCATTGCCATGATGATCTTGATCATTGTACATGTGCTCGTTCACGGCGTATGGTTCTATCCCGAGATCGCCTTAGCTTTGGTGCCGGGGTGGGTTTTGATAGTACTCGGTCCACTGGTCATATTTGCCACTTGGGCTGGAATTTTTGCCATTGTTTCGGGTTTGGCCTCAGTCTACAATCTTCACGATCAGGTTATTATCAGGGGGAAACCGTTCTGGCAGGCTGCCAAGGTTCGTCTGTTCAATTCCTCGATGGTGCTGGTGGGTCATCTGATCTATGTGACGCTGACTGCACACCGTCGAAATATTCCCTATCCAGGTGTGATTGACCAGGAGGAGATCCATACTATTATCACGGGTTCTGCTGAGAATCTGACTTTCTACTGGCCTCCTGACTGGATGTTCTTCTTCTTCGCCGATGCCATCGGGATGATTGCAATGAGCGGTTTCATCTCCGTATTTGTGATCTGGATTGCCTGGAAAATAAATGGCAAGGATAACCATAATCGCAATTACAAGATGATTCTTGCGGTATCACTCGTATGGCTTGCAGTATCCATCCCCGTGTGGAACTGGGGGTATCTGATTATCATTGATCTTCTCAAGAATGGCTCATTTGGGGCCTTGGTGCTTGCAAAGTTGATGTCCTTCTTCTTCGGTGCCTTCCAGCCCATGTTCCCACTGGCAGGATTTACCATGATGGGAGTGGTGGTTGGACTGCTGCTGGCAGAGAATTTCAGGTCTTTACAGGATCCAGAGTATACTACTGAAGTACCTGATGTCAGGCAGTTCATCAAGAGATGGGCAGGTATCTTCTTTCTCCTTTTCATCTTCTTCCTGGTGATTGATCTGACAGTAAATGGAAAGGCTCCCTTGGAAATCTTTGAGTACAAGGTCATTCCCTATACGCTCTTCACCTTCAACATGTCGATGATGCTGCTTTCCATCCTGGCACTGCTCAACTGGTTTGAGTACAAGAGCTATGACCAGCGGGTGGCAATTGCCAAGAGAACGGTATTTGTCCGCAGATTCGGGCTGGTATCTCTCACCATCTACCTGACAGAATCTGTGGTCAACGGGTTCTTCTCATCTGTGTTCCATCTCATATTCGATGACCCATCAACACCTGATTTCCAGGAATTGATGCTCAATGGCTTTGGCATCACACTCTATGTCATTGTTGTATTTGGACTCTGGCTGGTCTTCCTTTCCCTCTGGGAGCAATCAGGATTCAAGTATGGTGCTGAGTACTGGATTGTTCGGATTGGGAATTCCTTCCGAGAATCCAAGTCTATCCGGCTTGATCTTGCTACTGTGTTGCATAATCCCATTCCCGAGAGAGAGAAGGAATGGGATCTTGCTCATGCTGACTGACCCCTCTCCTAAATCCTCCTGAGCTCCCGCTCTTTTGCTTCAGGATCGGCAAATTCAGACATCAGGTCATCTGCCGACCAGTCCTCTATGTCACCTGCAATTGCCTGAAAGACATTGTCAGGTTCATACCCCAGCCGGTATCGTCGTGCAAAGTGTTCAAGTATTGAATCAATATCCTTCTTCAGTACAGGAAGAGCATCTCGTTTGCGTATCCGCTCGCCAGTGTCAAATCGTGGATGCCATTGCTGACTCTGCAGAAAATCGATGACAACTGGTTGCCCCTCATGAAACACAATATTGTGCTCAGAAAAATCTCCATGTACTAATCGTGCAGAGTTGAACATGATATCCAGCTGATCCAGGATCTCGTCAAGCATCTCGATGACAAACTGCTTTCCACCAGGAAATCTCTTGAGGTTCACATCTCGCAACAGTGGTGCGGGGCCATACTCATCTCCGAGGAGCTCCATAGTATAGGCAAACTCCTGGAGCTCTCCAGGTTTGGGCACCCTTGCTCCTCCCTTGTAACTGACTTCTATGTTGTTATACTCCCTCCTGCATAGAGCTGAGGCAATTCCCAGCTTGGCAGTATCGCTCAATTTGGACCGGGCATGCAAGGAGTTGAAATTGTGACTGGTGGTGTGGATGCGGAAGAACTTGACTGCTGCCAGGTCCCCTTGCCTGTCCTTGATCCAGTACACATTAGCTTCCTTTCCCTGGCCAATAAGTCCAAGAAACTCCGTTGCAATGCCATCCTCAATCAGCATATCCTTGATTTCATCCGTAGTGAAATCCCTGAGGTGTTCTAAGGTCTCCTCGTGAGACTCGTATCGTTCGTCAGGATCAGTATACTTTGATCCACGTTTACGCCGGTTATTGGCGCGTAGTTGACTGTAAATTCTCTTTTCCATTGTGAGGTAACTCCTTTGGGAGTTGGTTAGGTCGTGTGGCAAGCCTCACATCTCATGTCATAGGAAGATCGGTTTCTCTTGGTATTTCTCAGGATAAGGATCTTAAATTCTAGGATCTAGAGGTGTGATTGTATAGGATAGAAAGTTTACAACTTCTCGCTTCATACTTACTGTGCACCTCCGGTAATTAGTATAGAAAGTACACCTATTTATACATTTCTAGCTATTTCGACCTCTCAATCAAATTCAATAGCTTCTCAATCCTCCATGATTCACACACACAGCTTAATGTATCTGCTCTAGGATTGAAATCTATGGTCGAGTTTCACACTGATGGCTTTGGTTCCTTTGGTGGTCTGATCTTCGATATGGTCCCTGCAGATGTGTCTGATGTTCTCATCGTAGGAATCCCCTACGAGAGTGCAACCTCCGGAAAGAAAGGAGCTGCATTTGCTCCGGTGGAACTCAGAAAACTATCCGTTGACATGCAGACCATGTCAAGAGAAGGCACGGATCTCAACCAGATGGTTCTCAAGGATATGGGCAATGTGGTGGTCTATCCCGTAGAAGGCAAAGAGACGCGTGATTCAATAGAGCGATCCTATGATGAGCTTTTTGCACAGGGCCCTCCTGTGATTACTTTGGGTGGCGATCATTCCTGTACCTTTCCTATTCTGAAGTCACTAGCAAAAGAGGGTAGTGTGGGAGTTATCTGGTTTGATGCCCATCGAGATCTCCTCTCAGAGCTGATGGGTTCTCGCTGGTCTCATGGTAGTCCGCTCCGAAGAGCCCTTGAGCTTGAAAACATCTCTGCTGAGCATGTGCTTCTTGTTGGAACTCGGTACATGGAACCCTCTGAAGAGGAATTTGTAGCTGGTCTACCCATCAAGGAACTGAGAATGGTGGACCTGGAACGCAATGGTTTCGATCTTCCAGCTTTCTCCAGCATGGTGGCAAACATTGCTGAGAACGTGGATCATCTCTATGTCTCAATTGATATTGATGTGCTGGATCCTGCCCATGCACCTGCAACAGGAACCCCTGTTGGAGGCGGTATGACAACGGCTCAGCTGATGCAAATGGTAAAATCCATTCCTGCCAAGGTCAGGGCATTTGATCTCATGGAAGTTTCCCCACCGCATGATCATGGAGAAATTACGGTGAAGGCTGCTCTTGGAATTGTGACAGAAATACTTGCCCAGATCAAGAATTCAAATCTATCCTGATTTATGAGTTCAGAGTTTACGATTGACACCAACATCCACACGTATACTAAATAACTTGAAATTCTCTCGGCAAATTGATGGACCAAACAGGCACGTTCCCAAAAAGCCATCCAAGAGCTGTTATTCGGGTAAGTAGACCTTACAAAGAATTCATTGAGAAGGAAGCGCTGTCAGGTATATTCCTCATAATCTGTGTTCTTGCAGCGTTGATTATTGCAAACATCGGATTATTTGATACCTACGAACATTGGTGGGAGACAAAGTGGGGGGTAACTCTGGGAGAATTCAAACTGGAGAAATCACTCCACCTCTGGATCAATGATTTCCTCATGTCAATATTCTTTCTGCTTGTCGGATTGGAAATCAAACGAGAACTTCTTATCGGTGAGCTATCGACTCCAAAACGGGCCCTACTTCCTGCAGTTGCAGCATTTGGAGGAATGGTAGTTCCTGCATTACTGTATGTTCTTATCAACCCTCCAGGATCTGAAGGTATTCGTGGATGGGCCACTCCAATGGCAACGGATATCGCATTCGCACTGAGTTTTGTCTTTCTCCTGGGTAAACGGATACCATCATCAATACGGGTGTTTCTTGCCTCTCTGGCCATAGTGGATGATATCGGGGCAGTCTTAATCATCGCCTTCTTCTACTCTGAGACCATTATGATCGGTCCCTTGATCGTTGCAGTTGTAATCATCTTTCTCCTGTCTACTCTGAATTATCTCAGTATCAATCGGATCAGTCCCTACATTGCCCTGGGCATCGTATTGTGGTACACTCTTTTCCTATCCGGTATCCATGCTACTATTGCAGGTGTCATCCTAGCTTTTACCATCCCCGCGACAACCAAGATAGATTATAATGATTTCCAGCTGATATCCAACAATCTTGTCCGTAAGATGAACGATGCTATGGCTCTGGAGAATGATCTTGAGGGGAGACGGCTGAAATTTTTCCAGAATAGTGTTCACACTCTGGAAAA
>JAEOUB010000104.1 GCA_016839545.1 Candidatus Kariarchaeota archaeon
CCGATGGCAGCAGCGGCGATAAGGGGCCAGAATGCACCCAAATCTCCACGACCCAGCATAACAAGAATAAGGAATGCGAAGATAATGAATGAAATCCCAGATACAAGGTAGAACGCCTTGTTCATGGGCCTCATGGGATTATCGTCAAAGGAAATGATCTCATTTCCATCTTCATCGATGGTGGTTTTCATACCAGAGTCATCCAATTTCACAATTGGAAGGGTTCCAAGAGTTGCAAGCATGGATAGACCACGGGCAACAAGTGGGAAGATAATAAAACCAATGGCAAAACCAGCGGGGAGATCAGTCTCTTTCACAATTGCAAGATAGAAGATCAGACCAACAATCATGGCTCCGATGGTCTCACCTGAAATTGATTCGAACAGGTCAGCACCTCGTCCAGCACAATCACCAACTGCATCTCCGACGTTGTCAGCAATGACACCTGGATTTCGGGGGTCATCCTCTGGGATACCAGCTTCCAACTTGCCGACAAGATCAGCACCTACATCAGCTGATTTGGTGAAGATACCTCCACCAAGCTGGGCAAACAGTGCTGCAAATGAAGCACCAAAACCGAAAGCGATAATGCTTGAGGGAGCGGGTGTGGTTGAGGCACCAAGTGAATAGATAAAGAACAGAATAGAAATTCCAATGATTGAGAATGAAACTACCGACAATCCGAGAACTAATCCACCCTTATACGCAGTCTGCAGCGCAGCAGACCTACTCTCAGTAGCAGCGTGAGTGGTTCTTGCATTGGTTTCCGCTGCCATAAACATGGCAATGAAACCAGCTACAAGTGAACTGGTCGCACCCAGTACAAATGCGATTGTAGCAAGAGGTACTCTATTGTTTGGACCAAGATCAATTGCTAGGTAGATCAGCACTGCTACAACAGCACCGATATTTCTAATTGTTCGAGTTTGACGACTGATAAATGCTTTTGATCCCTCCATGATGGCGTCTTGAACTTCTTTTGCGGCGTCTGTTCCTCTATCGAGTTCCAGAACTTCGTCGTACTGACGCTTTGCAAACCATAGTCCAATAAGACCTGTCAATGGAGCTAACCAAAACCATACACCGAAAGAAACTGCCATATTTTTGTAATCTCCTTTAGTAAACGGTTTAACCGTACTCTAACTCTCGATTCGGAGATTACATTTAATACTTAAGAAATGATACAGATGTTTTGAAAGAGGGTTCAAGGTCTGTGCTGATCGTACGTTGCAAGTACTCTGAGCGCCCTTAGCGTGTTGAACCGACTGACCTGGTAGGGTATCTCGGGTTCGATGTGATACTCCCCCTGCTGCGAACTCATGAACCATCGGCCCTCAATTGCGGTTTCCTTGATGATCTTGATAGCATCAGACATTCGATCATCATACCTCAGACCTGCATGTCTGAAATAGTCCATCACAGTTAGCAGGTCATATCTCAGGTAGGGAAAGGGAAATTCTCCAAAGGTGTAGAATACGGAGGTCACTCCTGGTTCCCTCTTGTTGAGGTGTCTGGACAGGAGAAATTCATGTGCCGCATTTTGCATATCAGTTATCCGGTTGAACTCCTCTCGGTAAATTCTCTTGTACTCATGTAGCCCCTCTAGCACTGCCAGAGTGGTGGCATAGCGTGCAGTCTCCTCATCCTTGTGATAGTCACAGTACCATGAACCATCCTCACGCTGGGTCTCGATCAGAAAATGGTAGATTGCCTCCAGTTGGGGAGGAAGATATCTGAAATAGGAAAGTACACCAAGTGCCAAACCTGAGAGACAGACATGTTTCTCCTCTGTACCTTCCCACCGGATCCCACCATCAAAGGTGAGCTCACTAATAATTTTCTCACAGGGAAGATAGAACTGGTCAAGAGGGTAAATCCCGTACCGCTTGAACTGGATGAGTACCCAGAGGGTGGACTTGTACTGGTTGAAGATAACACTCTGTCCCCAGATACCATTTTCATCCTGCAGCTCCAGTAACTGTCTGCCCCAACCTTCTAGCTCAATCATCATCCGAGCCCGATGGATGTCTTCCTTCTCACCACCAGTTAGCTGGTCCAGGACCTGCCAACGAATGACATGATCACCCGACATCAGGAAATTCGCCATATCTGTGGATAATGTCTTAAACATAGCTCCAAAAAAAGAAAGGGAACCTGTGGTTTAATGGTTTTCTACGCGTCTTTGTCTCAGTTGCTTGCGATTCAGAAATGGTTTGAACCTGAAGAACTGCCTGAGCATCACACCGGGGATAGTCCAGGTATCCATCAGCAGTGAGAATTTTGATGTATTTTCATCCTCGTACACACTCTCAATATGGATTCTGCCTATTTTGAAACCACTGAGATGGGCATTGATCAGCATCTCAGTCTCTGCCTCGTAACGTGTGGTGTCGAAAGTGACAGACCCAAGAACTTTGCGTGAATATGCTCGATATCCATTTTGTGGATCCTGAATGTCAAGTCCGTTGTACAGTATCCACAATCCAAACCGGCTCAGCAGGTTGGAAATTTTGCGAAAAAATGGCATGGTGTAGATCCACTGGTCAGTACCAAATCGAGATGCAACAACCACATCAACCTCTGGATGGGATTTGAAATAATTTCTAAAGGTGATAATGTCATAGGGGTCATGTTGGCCATCAGCATCAATGAAAACAGCAATCTGATAATCCTGCTTCATGAAATACTGTATACCGGTCTTGATTGCCTGTCCTTTTCCATGGTTGACACGGTGCCTGAGGAGGGTCACGTCTCGACTTTTTGCCTCTTCATACGTCCCATCGGTGCTGCCATCATCTATCACACAGATTTCATTGACACCTTTCACTGTAAGTAACTTGTCCAATGTAGAACCAATTCTTCCTGCTTCATTATAGGCCGGAACAATCGCCATGAGTGTCAAAGCGTCCATGGATATTGTTTTTCCACCTATTCTATTATTAAATCCTGAGTCTCCTGCCCGTGAATGTGTAAGTTAGTAAAGTGTATATCCTACGAGAAGTTCACGGAGATCATTGCTATCACCATCTGTTTTAATTGCAAACAGACCTTTGTCTGACTCATCATTGTCAATAGCATACATATAATCTATATTCAGACCTCGTTTGTCACAAAGGCTGGCAATGGTGGCTAGCTGTCCTGGTTTGTCACCCAGTTCAACCACCACAATATCAATGACGTGGACAGTAACTCCCATTGCCTCAAGTGTGGCTGTGGCCCCTTCCACATCATCTACAATGAGCCGGATCTGTGAGAAATTGGCACGTTCAGTTGAGACACTGCGAACATTGATACTATTCTCGGATAGAATATTAAGAATTTTGTAGAGTGATCCTGGCTTGTTTTCAATATAGATAGTCAGCTGATCCATAGATTGGCTTTTCTTAAGGGGGTTATGTAACTTTAGCTAGGTATCAAGATTGCCAATCAAGTTAATCTCACTGACAAATTTGGCAAACTCTATAAAGAATTACAAGATAGTGGTCATATGGCGAAAGTACTTATTGTCGACGACAGCAGATTGTCGACATCCGCCCTATCCAATATGCTACAGGAAATGGGTCACCAGATTCTAGACACCGCTTTCTCAGGAGAGGAAGGATTGCAGAAAGCAAAGGCAATCAATCCGGAAGTGGTCTGCCTCGATATGGTCATGCCTGGAATTGATGGGGCTGAGACTGCCGAAAAGCTCCAGGCCCAGAACCGAGGGGTCAAGATCATCATGATCACACAAAAAGAGCTTGATGTCGAGACAAAAGGCCGAATCAAAGCACTTACCTATATTGTAAAACCAATTACCCGTGCTAAGCTAGAAGATGGCTTTTCAAACCTCTAATACGACCAATTCTCTCCATCTAGTATAATAGTAACAAAAGAACGTTGTTGAAATTCAGTATACAGCTTATCTAGAGAACCCAGTTGAGGTGATGTCAAACCTAGAGCCAGGCTACGGCTGAATACCCACTTGGGCACCCCGATATCTATCAAGTAGACCTTGCCAACAAGTGAGAAGGACTGCAACAGTCCTGTCTTTGGAAATGCAATGGTTGTGGTTACCGCAGGTGAGAAGATCTCATGGAAATTCCCTGTGGTTGTATCCAACCCCGATGGGGTATCAAGGCTGATGATATGAGATGTCTTTGCGAGAGTAGTAAAGAGATCCTGACTGAATTGATCCAAATCTCCGTGAAAGCCGTAGCCGATGTAAGCATCCACAACCATCGTTCCTTCTGTGATATGAAAACTATCTGAGAGGATGGCTCCTGACGCCAGAGCCCGGCTTAGTTGCCTGGATGGTACTTCTCTCAACCTGTCTCTTCCCTTTGGAAGGTAGATGGAAACCTCCAATCCCCAAGCTGCAAGTTTACGTGCGGCAGTGATACCACCACCACCATTGTTTCCTGAACCAGCAAGAACAATGATCTCAGTACAGGAATGATCACGGAAGTATTGCAGTGCAATTTTAGCAAGATTAAGACCAGCATGCTCCATCATTAGTTCAACGGGGATGCCAAGATCTTCCATCATGATCCTGTCAACCTCTACCATCTGCTCAGTAGTGATGCCTGGAAGCATTATAATCTCACCAAGGAGTTAGATTTGGTAAGCTTTTGCCTGTAGGGAAGATTTTGCGTATAAGTTTGCCTATACGAAATCTCTCCAGATTTCATTCTTCAAAATAACTGACAATATCCCTGTACTCGATTCCCTTGGCCTCATCTAGACTGATGGGGAGATTGAATCTTCCTATTGACCTCAATCCTTCCTCAATATAGTGATCCAGATCAATCTCATCAAATGATACAAGATCTGGATGTCGAGCCCGGTTCTTCTGTGAAGATGTTCCCTTGATAATAATAAAAGGGAAGAAATCATAGTCTCTCCAATTCAGTCTTCCATCATTGTGAGAGTTGAGATGGAGAAAGGCACTGACTGCTGGAGTCATCGATTTGTATTTCGCAGGATTTCTCCGAATGGGACCATAAGTGGAGACCTCTCGCTTTATCTGATCCTCACTTCTCTCTAACATCTTCTTGATCAGCTCAATAACCTCTTTTTTGGTAGAAGCCACATCACCTGACCGGAGAAGACGTTCAAATGCAAATTCCTGTATCTCCCTTGCAAATGGAGAGAAGTCATTACGGATGGCCTCGAAACCTTTGATGTATACCTGCTTATCCAGAGCGGATACATAGGCATATCTCTTTTTTGCACCCTTGTGAAAGATGATACGGTAGGCAATATCTTCCAGCTCGAGCTTCATCTCAGGTGGTAGACCTTCATGCAAGTACCCGAGGAGTTGACCGATCTCAGGAATATGCGTGATGGAATCATCATCCTTCTCCCATAATTGCTGTATCTTCTCATTTAGGGGTGTCTCGATAAAGACTGAATCAGTGTCTCCATAGATGGTCTTGTAGCCATCTGCGAATTCCTCCACACGCATACCTATTGTCTGAAGGTACTCACGTCCCAATCCTGTGATAGTCCCTGCCAGATCAGTATCATAGAACCTGCTACCAATGAAATTGTAGGCCCCAAATGTGGAATTTGCAACAATCTTGATAGCCCAGCTGTAGGCTTTGAGACGCTTTTTGTCATCATCTGTGATTGCACCCTCAAGCTGTTCCTTGACCTCAAAACGACTGGCAAGCAACTCCTCCTGCATCATTGCCATGGAGGTACGGGGCTCGGAGTTAAAACGATCTTTTAGAGTTCCAACAGCGCCTCGAAAGGACTCTCCACCGATGTTGTGCCCCACAATAATTGTAGGATACATACTGGCAAAATCACAGAGGAGTACCGAAGAAGCGATATCTCGGATGGGATCAAAAACGAAACCACCCATTGCACTGATCCTCTCTTTCTTCCTCAATTTCTTCTCAGCCGCAGTAGGTGCCCGTGGGATGAGAATTCCCTCTCTGAACATAACCTGAAAGACAAGAAATTCACCTGCCTGACGCTCGGTGAAATACATGGCATCACCGGGAGGACCTCCACAGATCTTGATTACCTCAAGCCACTGTGGCATATCCATTGCCTCCCATAGCTGGACTGTGAGACGTGCATCCCGAATGACATACTCCCTGAATGTTTTCATCCGTTCTGAATTGGTTAGGGACTGCTGCCAAAGCTCTCCGTGAGAGATATCCAACTCAATTTTCTGCTCTCCCAGTAGTTTTAGAGCCACAGAGTCAAGTGTTTTTCTTCCATCATCGGTGTACATCCAGCGAGTTCGCTTGTACAGATCAAAAATGAGTACCCCCGGTATCTTCCAACCATTGCCGAACTGAGGTGGTTGTGGTATGGTGTCTCCATAGGGGGATAGGATCCTAGTATCTATTCCCTGCACTTCCAATCTCTTGACAAGATATGGAAAATCAAAGATATCTCCGTTATAGGTCACGATAATATCCGGATCTACCTCTTGCCACAGGAAATCAAAAATCGATTGAAGAAGATTGATCTCAGCCTGATCATTGTCCTCCTCTAGAATGAAGGCTTTACTACTAAGTTTCCCATCAGCAATCCATGACATACCTATGGCAGTGACCCGGTAGGCGGCCTGCTCCACAAGTTCTTCGAATGTATCCTGAAGATCGTTGTTAATCTCAATATCAAGACTACATACCCTGGGGCTCCACGTAGTCTGAGTAGAGTCCATGGTGGTCAGATCCAAATGCTCGAGTCCTTTGATCTGATGGTCAATCATGAAACGGTGGGTGAATGGGATATCAGCCTCATAGAAAGCAATCTGCCTTGATGCAAATCTCGCTCGGATTTGAGGAACCTTCCATGGCTGTTTTCCATAGATCTTCTGTAGAGGTTGCAGTTGCCCCCCCTCATACAGGATCCGCTTTGTAGGCTCTGAGTAAAGGAACCATTCAGCCAGAACCTGATCATCAGCCATGATACTCTGCAATTGCTCCTCGGTGCAATCCACATAGAAATACGGAAGAAAATCGTCAACAATCTGTCGGGTTCTCTTGCCATCAGACCTCAGATAAAGGACTGTGTGAGCCTTTTGGTCAGGAGTGACAACATAATCGACATCGAGCAGTATACCTCCCTGTGTAGTACTACCCGATACTGTCATGACTCAGAACGTACACAAATCATTGAAAATATGTGGGTTTAATTGTGTGTATTTGCTATCCATCCCAACCCATACTGAGGGCAATCATTGCTGAGAACAGGTTTGCAATGACTAGCACTGCAAGGCTGGAATAGAGGATGATTAATTTGAGAAGAGGTGTATCTGCTGCCGGAATGAAATCAGAAAATTCAACCTCTATTGTGAGATGAACAAAGAACTGGGGGAGTGAATAGACTGCAAATGTCAGTATGAGTAGCCAGATGAGTTGTAGGATTGAATTGTTGGGATACATCTCGAGTGTCAGGACTACAAACCAGGTGAGTGTTGGTAGCAATAATCCCCACAGTCTGGATCTCCTGTACAGCTTTGTTTCTTTGAGAGAATTATCCCTGTCTGCTAGAAAGGTGAGAACAAATGCAAATGAATACCAAATTAGCAGAGCTGCAACGGTGAATCGGAGGCTGAAATTCGCACCATTTCTCACCCCAA
>JAEOUB010000105.1 GCA_016839545.1 Candidatus Kariarchaeota archaeon
AAGAATGGTCGAATACGAAGAATGTACAACTTACAGCCTGGATATCACTTAGTGCATCTGAAATTCTTTCATTTCTATGACTACTCAATAAATTCTTGGTGATGGGGTAAACTTACAAGTGGGATATTCCAAAGGCAATTGATGGAGGTTGAGGAACTAATAGAATTGCAGAGAAAGGGTCAGCAATCCACCATTATAGATTCTCTGCAAGATCTTGACAGCAAGGATCCTCAATACTATCCCAAATTCTGTGAACTGATCATTGCCTTCTACAACACTTCATCCTGGGATGAGATGTGTCTGCTTCTGGGTAGGAATGAGGATATCCCACCTCCCTACTCCTACCTATCCCAACATCTGAAAATTATGGCAAAACAAATCACAGGTGATCCCTCACCCTCTGATCGGGATATTCTCCCGGATCTTGACACGATGGAGCCCGAGAGTTACAGTCCTCTTGAATCCAGATACCTTGGTTATGCACTTCGGTTTGAATACGACAAGCAGAAATCATTGAGTCCTCAGCGGGACCACATCTATGAATTGCAGAAGAGACTCGTCAACCCTCTCTTCATTGCAGATGAATTTGAGGGCCAGCGATATCGTGATCGGTGGTACAGGAAGGAGTTTGAAGGAATCATCGAATATGCCGAAATGGCGGTTGAGAGGCTAATCGAGAAGGAATATTATCAACTTGCCATAGAATTTCAAACGCATATCCATCTAGCGAGAAGGCCAATTGCAAAGGGTGATCCCGACGTGATTGAGCAGATTTTAACAGAGATGGACAGGGTCATTGAGTTTGCTCAACACGTATCACCCAACGCCTCTGCCTATTCATCAACGATAGAGCATAAGTCCAGATTTCTCGGTATCCTGAATCGATTTGATGAGGCGGTAGAATTCCTCAAAAAGATGATACCCCAAATGGACTCGTCGTACTCTCGGTACCTCAGAAACGAGGATGAGATGTTTGGAAGGCTTTACTATTGGAACAAGCGTTGGGACCTAGCAATTCAACATTATGAGAAAGCAAAAACAGAGAATAATCCAGTGATCAAGGTAGCAGGTATACTTACTTCTCTTGCCCAATGCTACTACTATCGTGGAGATACTCTGAAAGCTGTCACTGTTATTGAAGAGTTATCTGAAGATAGGTTCAGGTCATGGTCAGGGGCCTACAGGCAAAGTCTTGCATTCTATCTGATGAGATCGGGAAGGTATATTGATGCAGAACGTCGATACAGAGACCTGATTGAGTTGATCAAGGATAAGGAAGTACCCAAACCAGTATTGGACCAGTATCTTGAGAATCTCATGTACTACATCATGATCCTGCTTGAGCTTGGGGACGGGGAACAGGTAGGAATGTGGAAGGAAGAGATGGACCGCATACTCAAAGCTGATGACCTCCACAAAAGTACCCATCTCATCCAGATCGAAGGAATTACCGAGGGGATACTGAAAGCAAATGGATCCAGGGCGAGAGACAAGGTACAGGCACTTGAAATTTTCGAAGGACTCTACTCGGAGATAGGTGGGAATGAAGAATTCCGAAGAATTATCATGACACAATACTGTGACCTTCTCCTCCTGGAACTGGAGAAATTTGGGGAGGAGGAAGTCCTGCAATTGGTTGAGAAAGTAGTTCATGATATCCTGACCTTGGGGAAGGCACAGGGATCTCATACCCTGCAGGTCCAAGCTCTCCTCTTACAGGCTAAGCTGATGACCGTACGTTCTGAATACGAGAATGTGGAGCAACTCTTTCAAGACGCTCTTCGAGTCAGTGGATCCAATCCTGTCCTCTCCACTCTCGTCAAGCAGGAGGAAGAGAATTTCATTCAGCAACTGGCTGATTTGAAAACCTTGGTTGACAAGAGCAGTTCTCTGAAAGAACGTATAGAGAAACAGGGAATCAAGGAATACTTCAAGATGGCTAAACAACAAATGGTAGAACTAGGAGAGATGTAATCCCTCTCACCAATCACCATCTTTTCTAATTACCCCCACAACACCTGAATATGAACCGGGACGAGATCATCCAATTTCTGTCCAAGCTAGTGTCTTAT
>JAEOUB010000106.1 GCA_016839545.1 Candidatus Kariarchaeota archaeon
ATCTATTGGTGCCAAAGGAAGAAGGATCATCTTCTTCCATCCCAAGGATACCTTCAATGTACTAATCGAGCTTGAGGAAGAATGAGTCACCTAATTTTTATCCAGAAGATGCATTCCGCACTTCAAGAGGCGGGAATTGTTGCTCATGACTGGGAAATCAGGTCTTTTCCCACAATAGGCTCAACAAGCACACGAGTCTCAGACATGCTGGGATTATATGAGAAGGTGATTGTGATTGCTCAAAGCCAGAGTCAGGGTAGAGGGAGGCAGTTGAATGTATGGCACTCACCTGTTGGAGGGTTATGGATATCATTTGGGCTTGAGGTTGACTCGGAAGTGAAAGAGCTTTCTGGCCCACTCATTCATGCACTTCACCAGTTACTATCCCCTCATGTTGCCGTAGAAGTCAAACCTCCAAATGATCTCCTCATCGATGGAAAGAAGGTATGTGGCATACTTGTGGAAACTGTCATCAAAGAGAATAGGATCAAACAGGTAATTGTGGGAATTGGGATCAATGTGACGAATCCCATTCCAGAAGAGGTCAAAAGCATTGCAACCCGCTTATCTGATCATACCTATAGTCCGGATATCGCCACCCTAGGGGCATCAGCAGTTGTTATATGTTATTCTACACTCAAAGAAGTGCTGGAGATCGAATGATGAAACCATTGATCAAATGGCCAGGAGGCAAATCCCGAGAGCTCAAGGTGATCCGGGAACATATCCCTGGCTTTGATCGGTACTTTGAGCCTTTTTTTGGTGGTGGTGCAGTAGCCTTTGATCTCTCTCCGCACCAAGCATATGTCAATGATGTTGATGATCTGCTCATCTCGTTTTACAGAGATGTCCAGACTAAAGACTCCCAATTTCTAGAGGATCTGGGAAAATTACATCATGATTGGATCACAATTGATACCCTGGTTCCTCAGCTGCTTGATGCATTTTCCAACCAGGCGAGAAACACCAATTCCAGCCCACCGATTTACTATCTAGATGAGCAGGATCTCGAAGGTATCCAATTCACCTCTTCATCGATTCTGCATCATTACATAATGAAATCTGTCCAATCTAAAACCATCAGGATTGCCAAACTGCAGGAGAAACATCAAACCATATTTGAGATGGATTTGATGCGAGATCACTTGCTGACTGCAATTAAATCGGGATATTACTTCTGTATCCGAGACGAGTACTTCAATCCTAGACCGAGCAGTGCTGTATTCTTTTTCATACGTGAGTTCTGCTACGGATCGATGTTTCGGTTCAATTCTCAGGGTCAATTCAATATACCCTATGGTGGGATCAATTACAATGCTAAGAACTTCAAAGCGAAAATTGATCACCTGACAAGTGAGAATGTCCAGAATATTCTCAGTAATTTCAGCTTTGAGAATGATGATTTTGAGACATTTCTGACTGATGCCTCCTTAACTCCAAGTGATTTCATCTTTCTCGATCCACCTTATGACTCTGATTTCAAAAACTATGGAAAGAATCCCTTTGGGGAGGATGATCAGAGACGATTGGCGGCCATTCTTGAGAAATGTCCTGCAAAATGGCTACTTGTCATTCAGCGGACAGATCTTATCTGGGAACTCTACAGTGTCATGCAGCAACAGGGAAAAGTAAGTATTCTAAGTTATGACAAGACCTACACATACAACGTGCGGGGAAGGAATGAAAGAGAAACTTCTCATCTGTTAATCAAGAATTTCTAGGTTTCACCCAATAATTCGGTAGTAGAGCAGACAGTTTGCACAATTCTTTTCTTTGACCTGTAGAGAAAGGGGGTATGGCCAATCCCCATGATGACAAGTATGCCGAACTTGAGAGAAGAAATGAGACCGCAGAGCTTGGTGGTGGCAAATCGCGGATCGCGAGTCAACATAAGAAGGGGAAAATGACTGCCAGGGAACGAATAGATCAGCTACTTGACAGTGGATCGTTTCAGGAGACTGACAAGTTTGTCGTTCATCGAACCCATCACTTCGGGCTGGAAGACAACAAACCTTCGGGAGATGGTGTGGTTACCGGTTTTGGAACCATAGATGGTCAACCTATCTGCCTTTTTGCTCAGGATTTCACCGTTTTTGGAGGCAGCCTCGGAGAGATGTATGCACAGAAGATGGTTAAGATTATGGATCTTGCAATGCGTGATGGTGTCCCGATTATTGGTCTCAATGATTCTGGAGGTGCCCGGATCCAGGAAGGAGTGGCTTCGCTGGCAGGATATGGCAACATTTTCCATGCGAATGTGCAGGCAAGTGGAGTTGTTCCGCAGATCTCAGTGATTATGGGACCATCTGCAGGAGGAGCGGTCTACTCACCTGCAGTTACAGATTTCGTTATCATGGTCGACAAGACCTCTCACATGTTTATTACCGGTCCCAATGTTGTCAAGGAAGTTACTGGGGAAGATATCACATTTGAAGATCTTGGAGGTGCAAGTATGCACGGGTCAACCTCGGGAGTCGCCCAATTCGTGGCATCCTCAGAGAGTGAGGCTCTGGCACTCGTGCACAAGCTTCTAGAATATATCCCTCAGAACAATCTGGAGCCCGCTCCCAGTCGGGAAGCTATAGCACCTGATGTCAGCAAAGAGGATATGCGTTCGCTAATTCCAGCAACTGCTGCTGAGTCATATGATATCCGTAATGTCATCAGCTCAATAGTCGATAGAAACTCATTCTTCGAGGTACACAAGGACTTCGCAAAAAACATCGTAGTTGGGTTTGCATTTCTTGGTGGGAAATCAGTAGGAGTTGTTGCCAACCAACCGGCATTCATGGCTGGAGTTATCGATATCGATGCATCTGACAAAGGTGCACGGTTCATCCGCTTCTGTGATGCCTTCAATATTCCGCTGATCACACTCGTCGATGTACCCGGCTTTCTACCCGGTTCAGATCAGGAACGACGGGGTATTATCCGCCATGGTGCAAAGTTACTCTATGCCTTCTCTGAAGCAACAGTTCCCAAATTGACAATTATAGTTCGCAAAGACTACGGTGGTGCCTATGATGTAATGCAAAGTCGGCACTTAGGAGCCGATCATGTCTTTGCTTGGCCCACCTCAGAAATTGCAGTCATGGGGGCACAAGGTGCAGTCAATATCATCTATAGAAAGGAACTGGCAAAGGCAGATGATCCAGATGCGATGCGCCAGAAATTCATTGATGATTATCAAGACCGATTTGGCAATCCCTATGTCGCTGCAGAACTTGGATTAATTGACGGAGTCATCTTTCCTGAGGAGACCCGAGAAGTTCTACTAAAAGCATTGAAACAGTCTGAGAACAAGCGTGTATTCACTCCGCCTAAGAAACACGGTAACATGCCAATGTAGTTAATTTGTAATTAAATTTAGGTGTCGAAACCTTCAATCTCTTCAAGATCGTCATATGTACGGCGAACTGCCTCATGTACCTGATCCTCTGTCTTTGCACCTGTACAGACAAGGTTACCGGATTGGAAGAGAAGGAGCACAGTCTTGGGGTTGGGTAGCCGATAAATAAGCCCAGGAAATTGTTCGGGCTCATACATGGATGACTCCAGCCACATTGAGGCTAGCTCCAAGTTAATAGTTCGATTGTTGAAGTTACCCGAAGCTACAATGTTCTGCACAATGATTTCAGGCTCCTCCTCGATCTCGGTTCCTGCATCTCGCAGAATGTCAATAACAGAGTAGACTGCATCGTGTACCATGGAGGTGGATTTTGCACCAGTGATCACCAGCTTACCAGAACTAAAGACCAAGGATGAAATCTTGGGCTCTTTGGTTTTCAGGATCAAACCTGGGAACTGCTCAGGGTTGAAGCTCACCTGTAATACGTCATGATCGATAAGTTGCTGATAAATTGAAACTAGGTTGATGGTAGTAAACAGATTCACACTGGCAACACAGTTTTGAATGACGATTCGGAAATCGAGTCCATCATCAAGGTTTAGCTGGGCAGAAGGCGTAAGTTCTTCAGACATTATAAATACCCTATATAAATGAAAATTACCTGCCTTTATAAAGTTATATAAGCGGTCACCTTTGTTTAAATACAGACTGATATTTTACAACACACAAGCGAGTACAAGGCTAATTACCACACCCTACCCCGCAATTTGATCGAATGCCAAATCATAACCGTTTTATCCTCATACCTGATCATTTTTTTTAATGGAAATTGAGGTTATACGGGATTTTGAGACCATTTTGAAGGAGTATCGTATCTACCTGCATCAGTACTTTGATTTTATTTTCACTAGCCTCAAAGAAGAAAACGACTTGGACCTTGTTGCTCTTTTTGGGTACCCTGATTACGAGACCCTCCTGAAAAAGGAGGTGGAGCATACACTCCAAGAGGAGACAGATCTCTATACTAATGCTAACGGGATATTTCTCGTCGCTCGGGTTGATACAGAGTTTGCAGGTATGGTCGCGTTGAAAGAATATTCCACAGGTACAGGAGAGGTAAAGAGATTGTTTGTACGTCCCGAATTCCGAGGACAGGGAATAGCCAGCAAGCTCTTTGATACACTCCTTGTAGCTACCTGGGAGAAAGGTTATGAGCGGATCATTCTCGAAACCCAGTGGTTTATGAAATCGGCTCATAAGATGTACGTTGGCAAAGGCTTCACTGATATCGATTGGTATGAGGGTGCTGCCACTCCAAAGGATCTAGAGCACATTTCTCGTTTCATGGAGTTACACCGCCCTGATAATTTGTAGTAAAACCATTCAATCTGCCTTTCCAATCCCCTACAGGTTATATTATAGAACAAATCTGCCTGTGTGTGGGAGACACTGAGTTGCTGCAAGAGTTCATTGCACTCCTACCTGAGGGTACCAAGGTCGAGACTCATCTTGTTCAGGAAGATCTTGACATCCTCTCTATTGATGGACAGAATCTTGTAGAGCTACCTCAAGAGATTGGGAAATTCACCAACTTACGAATACTCTATCTTGCAAACAACAGACTGAAGACTCTCCCCAAATCAGTTCGGCATCTTCTTTTTCTTGAGAAAATCATGTTGCAGAATAATGAGATAGATGGTCTCCCAGAGATATTTGCGAATATGCAACGTTTGCAATATCTAGAGCTTCAGAACAATAGATTAGTATCACTGCCAGGGTCGCTTGGGTCGCTGACAGCGCTGCTAGAGCTTGATTTAACAGGAAATCAGATAGTCTCTCTTCCTGATGAAATTGTCAAATTGAGATCTCTCAGGATATTGCGTCTAAATGATAACCCCCTGGAAGAATTGCCTTCCGAATTGCATAGCCTGTCTGAACTGACTCAATTCCACCTGAGGAATACAAAATTGAGAGAATTACCGGACTCTATGAAACGGCTGATCAGTCTTCAGGTCTTGGATCTGCAGAATACTCACATTACAGATATTCCCATCTTTCTCCTCCACCTATCTGAGATTATTGACATCAATCTCTCCGGGACTGAACTTGACAGCATAAATATTCATTATGAGGGGAAATTCGCAGTACAGGAATTGATACGATACCTGAAAAAAGTAGTTATCTCATCTAAAACGCATCAATGTCCTAGCTGTGAGAATGTCCAACCTGCAGGTCTGACAACCTGTGAGCGATGTGGCTATGAGATGCAGCACTGTTTTGTATGCAAACAGGGTATCCTTGATGGGGAACCAAAGGCCTGTCCTCATTGTAATGCACTCTTCCATCCCGACCATCTTGGTCCAGTCTACAAGATGACTGGAAACTGTCCAAATTGCAAGCAGAAGATGTGATTTAGAGCTGATCTAAACACTGTGTGAGATCCTCTGGTTCTATGCCTGTGAATTGTGGGAAAGTGTCTGTTTGAACCGAAAATGCCATTCTCGGAGTATTGAACGCCAGTCCAAACCCAGATTTGTCCAGAGTGATGACTCCACCCAGGCCTTCTACAAGGTATCCAAGGTCACCTATTGCAGCTTCAGATGCCTTTTGTGCTGACATTCCCACATTAATGTAGGTAACTACACGTTGAGTGATCAGTACCCGTATGAGATCCTCACCAAATCCAGTTGCAGCAGATCCCCCGGAGGGAAGAACGTAACCCCCTGCACCCCAAATAGGTGTATCTCCCACTCTCCCTGCAAGTTTCATAGGGGTACCACCTGTACTGACACCGATGGCAAAGCTCCCTTCCTTATCAAGCACAACAGCCCCAACAGTGCCAAACCCTTGTTTCTTGAAAGGATCTTTTGTTGAGAATTCTCTGTCATCTTTCAGCTTCAGAAAGCGATCTCTCTCCCTTCCAACGAGTAGATGTATCTCCTCTGCACGATCAAATCCTTGAGTGTATGCAAAGGAAGTAGCCCCATCTCCTACCAGCATTACATGTTCAGTCGCATCTCGGACACGACGTGCCACCTGTATAGGATTCTTGACATGTTGAATTGCACTGACAGAACCTATCTTGAAGTCCTGCGTCGCAATGATAGCATCCATCTCCACAGTGTATGAGGACGTAAGATGAGATCCCTTTCCCGCATCAAATGTGGGATCGTCCTCCATCAGTGAAACTACAGCCTCTACAATGTCCACTGCTGATTTACCTGCTTCGAGCATCTGCCAGCCCAGTGTACAGGCAGCTCTGACTCCATCTAGATGATCTTCCTTTGCCTCATCGGGAATTGCCCACGCACCTCCGTGGATGATGATCCCGTACTTCACATGACGATCCAAGTGAACGCCAATTTCTATGTTTCCACCAATGCCCGATCTTTCCCAAATTTCAGTCGATCAGCAAGGTATTTGATTTCATGAGATTTGCCGTCATACAGCTGTGAACGGGGTAGAAATAGAGGATATCGCCTACTTGAATCTGACTCAGAAGTTCTGCACTCACTCGTACAAGCCCGTGATCTTGACTGAGTGAGAAGAGATAATTCTCAGGGTCAATGTCCTGCCACAGCTCCTCGTTATGCCCAATCAGGTATCCATACAGACTGGTACTATCTACTTCTAGTTTATCCTTGGAGAAGTGGACACCACCTCCATGGACAACGATCTTGTTTTCCTTGTGATGGATGGCCACCACAGGGCATGCAAGTGCCACTGAAATCTCGCCCTCAGAACAGGATCCAAACGATAGCTGGGTCAGATCATAAAATGCAAAATTTCCCGGTCTGATCTCATTAAAATCACTGAAGTCACTGAAGACACTACAGGTAGGAGTATCACCATATGAGATCTCCACCTCTATTCCTTGTTGTGCCAATGAGTGTTTCAATTGTGTGAGTTTCTGTCGTGCGGTTGTAAATATGGTTGTCTTGACCTCTTGATCATTGGTATATGAGTGTCCTGCATGAGTTAACACACCTCTGAGCTTTAGTTTGTCACTCCTCAGAATTGCTTCAGCAAGTTGAACAATGGTATCATGATCCTCTACGTCCACTCCGGTTCTGTGATACCCCACATCAAGCCCTATCCAGATCCCTGCAGGATATTCCAAGTGAGACGAAAGGAATGTGATCGTTTCGAGAGATTCCACCAGGAGATGAAGTGAGATCCTTCTTGTAAGATCATTGAGATCTGCAATCTGTCGGATATTGACCGGAAAGGCAATAGTGATATCATCCCAGCCTTCTTCTGCAAATTCAAGTGCCATATCAATAGAAGACACCGTAATACTATTGATTCCCATATCGCGATAGATCTTTCCCACCTCAAGAGACTGGTGTGTCTTGAAATGTGGGCGGAGTAGAGCATTTGATGCATCTGCTTTTTCCATCATTCTCCTGATATTTTCCCGTACCCGGCTCTCTGATATGACAAATGTGGGTTTGACAATATCCATCATATCCATCTCACTTCAAGGGGATTTAAGTCTGAGATTCACAGCACACAATTTTGGAACAATACAATATTCAAATACCAAGGTTCCTGAGCGTGATAATGGAGAAGTCAATCTATGTGGTCAATGTATTCTCAGAGAGTGGAATTCGAGGCGGCAACCAACTTGCAGTTGTTCTAGATGCTTCAGATCTAGATGATGAAGATATGCTAGCGATCACCAGACAGATGAATTATTCAGAAACTACGTTCGTTACGGAGATCACTGATGAATACTTCAAGTTCAGGATTTTCGTTCCATCGGGTGAAATCCCCTATGCTGGACATCCTACCATTGGAACCTGCTACATTCTGAATCATCTGGAAGGTGGAAACCGCAGATCAGTCATTGCGAGGTTGGCTGGTGGTGATGTTCACGTCGAGTTTGATGTAAATGGCAACAAGGTGTTCATGGAGCAGTTACCAGTGCAGTCGCATGGTGAGTTTGATCGTCTAGAAGAGGTGTTAGAAATCTTTCAACTTTCTGAATCAGATCTGATAACAACCAGGGTCCCTGTCTATGCACCTTCAGCATTGAAATTTGTAGTAATCCCAGTAGTTGTCTCAGTGCTAGATGAAATTAGAGCTCAAGATGAACCCCTGGGTACAATAC
>JAEOUB010000107.1 GCA_016839545.1 Candidatus Kariarchaeota archaeon
CAAATTCTCTCTAACAGTGAGGTGGTTGTAGAAGATTAGCTCCTGAGGAACATATCCTAATTTCCCTCTTAGCGTATCAAAATCCTGAGGGATCGAATGATTAAGAATGGTGACTGATCCTGATGTTAACTTTAGTAATCCTGAAAGGATCCGTATTGTAGTAGATTTTCCTGCCCCGTTGGGACCGAGAAAACCGTAGATTTCACCTTTCTTTATTGAGAGATTTACACCATTGACAGCATCTATCTCTCCTGGAAAGGTTTTTCGTAAATTTTGGACAGTAATCACATCCATACAAGCTACATTGTCCTGAGTAATATATAAAAACGAGAAATTTTTGTCTGGTAAGGTTCTTTGCATCAAGAAGAACTTTGTGTCGCAAGCAAGCCTTATATTTTAATGGAGGAGAGGTGACGTGGTACATATGAGCGATGAGGCTATTTCAGGGCTGAATAGTGAGCAAATCACCAAAGTTGTTGATTATATTGATAAAATGAAATATTTCGATCGTTCAAACTTTATCAAACTTCAAGAGGTCAATGATCTCGTTTGGGGATACCTTTTTCTCATGGGAGGCATCTTGGATTATCTCTTTTATCAAACAGATAGACCTCAATTATCCGCTATCCCTTGGCTACTCATGAGTATTGGAGGAATGTCAATATCTTTGTTTATCAACTCCAGGAAACGTCAAGAAATCCTTACAGAAGAGATAAATCAGATTTCTGAAAAGATGAAAAATATGTACAGAGGAGTGGTCCTCCTCACGATTGTCTCTTGGGTTGCGTTTACAGCAATTGTATCGATATTTGACCTAGTCTTCCTTATCTTACCAATGGTGAGTTTTCTTATAGGGACAACAATAGTGGTAGCAAATCTTGCAAGTTTCTCTCAAGTAAATTTCAAGAAATTTTACAATCCCAAACAACGTTTGGCATTCCTTCCCTTCGTATGCTACCTTTCGACAATTGTTAACTTGGTGGGATACGCCATAATCGATGATTTCATTGGTATAATGGGATTAGTTACTGGTTTTCTGTTGGCGTTTGGGTTTGGATCAGGGGCTTTCATTCGTAGATGGTAAGCTTTCGTCCAAAGAATTATGTATAAGAGTCTTCAGAGGATCATTATGGACGACAAGTCACTACGTAAAATTGTAGACCTTGACTTGTTAATCCATACACCGGCAAGACTAGCTGTCCTTATGTTTCTTCTGCCAAGATTTAAAGCGACATTTCCTGAAGTAATCACCGCGCTTGATTTGACTTCCGGGAACTTGTCATCCCATGTCAAGAAGCTTGAGGAGGCTGAACTCATCCTTGTAGAGAAAGCGTTCATTGAGAGTAAACCTACAACTATACTGATCCTAACTGAAGCAGGAAGACAAGCAGTTCTGAGTTATGCTGATGTCCTCAAATCTGCTCTTGAAAAGATCTCATGATGTGTTATCTAGTAATTTCCTGATACTCCCAATGTGACTTTGACCATGAGAAGCAAATGAAAAAATGTATGCGCGTACAGTTAGATCTCCCACCTCAGGATGAAAGAATGTCCGTCCCAGTTGTTCTTCAGAGAGGTTTGGAAGGATAGCTGAAATTCTTGAATGGATACCTTCCAGAATCTGAAGAGAAACCTCAGGAGATACAGTTGTCACATCATCGAGTGTTGCCCATGACGGTTCAGCGTAGGGTTTCACGGTTGGGTTATCTTCAGTAAGTGCAAGTTTCAAACGAATGTAGCTGTTCATATGTGAATCTGCAAGATGATGGAAAACCTGTCTACAGGTCCAAGCACTTTCTCGTATAGGAGTTTCAAGGAGTTCTTTATCGATTACTCGTTGATAGATAGCACGGACAATTTTGGGAAACTCCTTTATCTCAAAAATAGCAACGCCTAACTCGTTCACGATTGGACATGCACTTCTATACCTCTTTATTCTATCTGAAATTCCACAAATTTATGAAGAGATTGGGCAAAAGAAGCTATGACCTATAGAATAGACGCTGAATTTCTAATAACAGGAGATGGAGATCTCATCAAGGATGGATCCGTTGTAGTTGATGGCAACAAAATACTATATGCTGGTGGTCAGGAAGGAGCTCCTGCATCAGACAACACTGTACAGACCAAAGCTATGATGCCTGGGATGTGGGACTGTCATGGACATTATGTTGGGATAACCACTCTTGATTTCGAGAAAGAAATGATGACTCCGCACATGGTCCACGGTCTCCGAGCTCTTCAAGATGCAAAAGCCACACTCCGAGCGGGATTTACCTCTGTGAGAGAAGTTGGAGGATACGGCATCTATCTTAACCGGGTAATCCAAG
>JAEOUB010000108.1 GCA_016839545.1 Candidatus Kariarchaeota archaeon
CAGAGGCAGCCAAGAACCTGTACTGGGAGCTCAAAGATCACGGACTTGAGGTCATTTATGACGAATCAGGAAAGATTGGGAAGAGATATGCCCGTTCTGATGAGATTGGTGTCTCCTACTCTGTGACTGTCGATTATACCACACTAGAGAATGATGTGGTCACCATCAGGGACCGAGACTCCACTCACCAGGTACAGGTATCAACTGAGGATCTCCCCTATCTGATCCGCCAGCTCATTCTGGAGGCAATAACCTGGGATGATCTTGAGCAGGAGTACGGTCGGTTCGACACGGAGTCCTGAATTTTTCACACTAACACGTTGTAGGGATAACGCACATATACATTGAAATTCTACTAAATCTATGTCCTCGGTGGAACAGACGGTTCAGTCTATCCTTCCTCTGATTAGATATCATTTCATCGGAAGGGCCAACCACCGTTTTGGACAGAGTGTTGATGATATCGAGTACATCTCCACTCAAACTATAGAGAGACGAGGTGTCACAGGTAGAGTTCTGATCTCGACCATTGCGTTC
The DNA here is from genome assembly GCA_016839545.1 of Candidatus Kariarchaeota archaeon. Lineage (GTDB taxonomy): Archaea > Asgardarchaeota > Heimdallarchaeia > Heimdallarchaeales > Kariarchaeaceae > Kariarchaeum. Next base: position 538 of record JAEOUB010000108.1, read on the forward strand.
TCTTGCAAGTTTGGCGAGATGACGGATACTTTGGCGTTCAAGTTTTTTGAGGACAAAGCCAGTGCCATGACAGAGATGAAAAACGCGATGGAACTCGATATTCGATTCCGTACTGCACCGGAATTTGGAATTCCGAGAATCATCTTCTCATCTACACAGGATCCCACGCTGATCATCTACGAAGGAGTCAAAGGTACCAACTATGATGAGCTGCTGCTGGATGGCAAGCAAGAGGAAGCAGGAAGGCTACTCTCTGCGATCCATGGTGCAGAGGCACGGGCTGTCGATATAGAGCTCTACAAGAACCTGGTGAGGATGCTCGGCAGTCATCTGTCCGTTCTCGGCCGGGAGCAGCAGATTTCCAAGCTGCTGAGTATGCATTTTGAGAGGATGACCAATGCCATGTCAGGCACCAATCCGTTCTCTGATTTTCACCAGTCCAATGTAATGCTCAATGTGGTCAATGACATGATAATGAAAGCGTATGTTATTGACCCCGAGTTCATGCAGAAAGGATCGTTTGACCGGATGGAGGATGTGGGTACCTTCTTTGGAGCTCAGGGTTTTCTGGAATTCCAGCAGACGGGGGGAGTACCTATTATGGTGGATGATCTCAACCGGTTTCTCAAGGGATATGAGGAAAAATCCCTGGAAATGCGTGGCTATCGCTGGACAGAAATGTATCCAAATGGGAACCCCGTGGGCTTTTTCATTGCACAGTGGGGTCTGATGGATGCACTTGACTATGCCCTCAATCGTGGGGGAGATCTTGCCAGTACCGAGGTTCAATCGCGATTAGACTATGTGATTTTTATTCTTCAGAATGTTGATTTTCGCTTTCCAACCAGCTAAATTGGTACATTTTATAATGGTAACCCGTCTAGTGGAAGGTATGGCAGATCCCAAGATGATCCAGATCTCTCTGAAAGCACTGGCCAAGATGGTGAAATTTGACCTTTCCAAACCAGGTACAGAGACAGTGGGTCTCCTGATCGGGTATGAAGAAGCTGGAACTGTTTGTGTTGAGGACATCCGTCTTGGAGAACAGACTGGCAATGCGGTTCATGTGGAGATATCCGAGGCAGAACTCACTCAGGCAGCGATTGAGATCTCAACCCGAGAAGACGGCTATGTCATTGTGGGCTGGGTACATACTCATCCCGGTCTGTCCGCGTTCCTGTCCAATACCGATATCAAGACACAATCACTCTACCAGGCATTGATGCCTAATGCGATTGCAGTTGTGATTGATCCTGTGCAGTATGGTAAATCCTGGAGGCTTGACGATCTTGACATGAAAGTCTTCAGAGTGGTCAATGACAAAGCGGTGGAGATGGGATATACAATTACCAACACGGTGGAGTTTGGGCTCAATACTTTTGTCAGTGGAAATTCTGCAGTTGCAGTCAATACCGCATCCACACCTACAAGTTATCGAATTGGTGTTCCCTCCCGTGCACAGCTGAGAATGATGCGTGCCCGTCTTGCAAGCCTACAGGATGATCTTGCAGAAGAAGACTACACCGCTCTCTCTACATGGATTGATCTTGTGGCAGCAATGGAATCAGGTGATATCAAGGAAGTGCCCGTGGAGGTCGATGTCCTGATGGACCGCCTTGATGGCTCACTGGGTGATATTCATGCAGAGATAGAGAGCTACCGCGAGCAGCTGGAGTACAGAAAAGCTGAACGTACTCTCTTTGGCATATTCCTTGGTCTTATTGTTGAATTTGCACTGTTCTTCTTCCTATTTGGCTAATCACTGACAAATACTGATTTCGTGCCTTTGACCGTTTTCATTCTCTTATCCGTGTAGTAATGGTAGATGGGCCTGACAAAGTAGACTCCCACGTAGTATGCGATCAGTGCATAGACCATACCTCCCACCAGATCCACAATGTAGTGATGCTGGAGGTAGACGGTTGAGAACCAGACACCGAGGGGGTAGAGATAGGCAAGATGTGCCTTGCTGGACTTCTTCCTGTATGCCTGAGCAATCACATGAGCACTGAGAAACGACCACCCTGAATGAAGAGAGGGA
>JAEOUB010000109.1 GCA_016839545.1 Candidatus Kariarchaeota archaeon
ACGAGGAGTGTGATACTCTTGAGGCGATAGTAACTGAATCTATTGATGGTACAGTCAATGGAGAATATGAGGAATTCTTTGGTGGGTCAATATCATTTGATTCCCCAGGAGAATTCACTACTACCCTTCCCAACGGAACTGAGATTGTAGAGAGCTCAGAGCTGTATGTGATGCCCACTGCCGTTGAACTGGAGAATGGCACTGATTTCAGTGTTGCCGATGGTATGCTGTATGCATCAGGAGCCTCATTCCTTGGACAGGCTTCTGAGCAGGATGGTATTGTCACTATCTCCATTGCCTTTGGTATTATCTGGAGACTCAAGTATGATGCAAATACTGGTATTCTTCAGGAAATGATCTTTGAGGATGCAGAGGGAGATGAATCCAGATTGGTTCTGGGTGGCGGAGGACTCCTTGGTGGAGTTGCAGGACTACCCGCATATGATGTTCCTGTTGTGCTTGGACTGTCTGTTATGGCAATCGCATTCACACTGCGTCGTCGTCGCTGATCTGTAAAACTACTACCCTTGAATTTATCAATACATCGACGAATACCACCTTAATGGCTCAATGTATCAACTGTACACGTCAGGCAATTGAAGGCGATGACTTCTGCCAGATCTGTCTTGATCGTGTAGATACTATGGTGGACAATACAGTACCACATGATGACAGGCAGGTGGAGATGAAGACGAATACATCGGTATTCATGGCTTCACCGGGTTCAACAGGTGATCTGCTGAAGAAGGGAACGGTGGCTGATCAATTGGATGATGAGGGTGCTGGAAATTACTGGAGTGTGGTCATTATCATTTCCATGGTCCTTATCCTTATGCTTGTCTTATTTCTCTAACCATTAATATTTCAAGTCGAAAGTTACCTTATTGAAGATCGTGATATCACAGAAGATACCAGACAGTGGGATCGTCTTGCTAGAAGAGAGAGGCTACGAGCTGGTCTATTTGGATCAGGAGTATCCCCTTGAGACTGAGGAACTTCTCAAGGTATGTCGAGACGCTGATGCCCTCCTTTGTCTTTTATCTGATCATATCAATGCCGATTTTCTACAACAGTGCCATAAATTACAGGTTGTCGCAAATTATGCGGTTGGGTACGAGAATATCGATGTGCCTACCGCCAGGGAACGTGGTATCGTGGTGACAAATACACCCGATGTTCTGTCAAAAGCGACCGCTGACCTCGCATTCGGTTTACTGCTGGCTGTATCACGTCGGATCGTAGAGGCTCATCAATACATTCTGGAAGGTGAGTTTGATGGGTGGAAGAGTACCCTGTTGCTCGGTACTGAGATCTCAGGGAAAACCTTGGGGGTCCTGGGGGCAGGTAGAATCGGGACAGAGATGGCCAAACGAGCAATTGGTTTTGATATGGATGTCATCTATCATAGTCGATCTCCTAAGTCACATCTGGATGATACAGGATGTCGATGGGTCGACCTCGAGACGCTACTCTCTGAATCTGATTTTATCTCTCTTCATCTTCCTCTAACGACAGAAACGAAGCTGATAATCAATGCCAAAACCCTTGCCCGTATGAAACAGGGAGTATATCTTATCAACACCGGACGTGGGAAATTGGTCGATGAACAAGCCCTGGTAACTGCCCTGCGAACTGGTCAGTTAGCAGGTGCAGGATTGGATGTTTACGAACTTGAACCTGATATTCACCCGGAACTGACAGAGTTGAACAATGTCGTTCTTCTTCCCCATATTGGGTCTGCAACAACTGAAGCACGAGATAAGATGGCAGGATTGTGTGCAAGCGCCATCATTGATGTTCTCGAGGGTCGAACTCCTCCCAATCAGGTCTAGGTTGAGTTTCTCTTCACTGTTCTTCTGGGCTAGCTGCGTACTTACTCTTTTGTTCTTCTCCGGAAGAGTGGTAGAACTAGTAGTCCAAGCAATGTGATCGGTGGCACTGGAGAAATTGCAGCCTGTGGCTCCTCAACATATTCTGTGATCACTGTGGTAGAGGTTTCTGAGATCACTGTAAGGCCTGTACTATTGTAAATCACATGTGTTTCAGTTTCTGTGTTAACTACTGTGTTTGTTCCTGTTCCTGTCACAGTGATTGTTTGTGTGGTGGTATCGAGGATCATCCGGGTATTGGAAACATCTGCCCAGTTCTGCTGGCTTCCAGTGAATAAGAGGGGATTGATCCCCGAAACTCCTATCCGAGTGGAAAGATGGGATTTGGGATGCAGGATTGGAATAATAGGGAGATCATCAGCTAGGAGTACTTGGATTTGTGAGAGTGTATCAGCCCGACTATCAATATGTCGGGGATCAGTATACTGATCCAGAAGAGGTGGCAAGGATGCATTCTCATAGTTGTAGAAATTGTCACAATTCCCTACATCACACCAGCCATCTCGGGTGTACAGACCACTTGGATCCCAGTCATAACTCCATCCATACCCCACGAAAAGGACATCATAGCCATTCTCCGAGTATACCGGAATTGTGGTATTCTCAGGATATCCAAATGTTCGAGGGATAATCTGATCCCAACCTACTTGGACGTAGTCTCCTTTTATACCAATCTTAGGTAGCTCATCCTTCCATGAAAAACTCCACTCATTACGAAATGAAGCGTTGGGTGCAAGG
>JAEOUB010000110.1 GCA_016839545.1 Candidatus Kariarchaeota archaeon
GAATAAGGACTATACCCACTATACTCAGCTGTAGATAGGTCATACTTATGTCTGGAGCAGTTGGGTTGACGACACTGACTAGGTTGTTGATCCAACGAATGTAGAAGACATCCAAATCATTGAAGAATAGACTCATTCGGCGAAGTAGTACAAATGCTATGGCTCCTACTACCATTCCATGATTGTTTCCTCTCCCTCCAATTATCAGGATTGTCCAGACAAAGAATGTGTAGAGAGGTTGGAAATAATCTGGGAATAGTACTGTGAAGATCCATGCATAGAAGACTCCTCCAAGTCCTGCCACAGCACCACTCAAAGCTAACACTTCAACTTTGTATCGGAGTAGATCTTTTCCATAGGTAGAGGTAACTAGATCGTCCTCTCTGATACTTTTCATTACACGACCGTAGGGTGATTTGAGGATCAATTCTGCTATAATAAATAATCCTATCACCATCACAATCCCTACAAATCCAAGAATAAATCGATAGGAGATGTCTTCGAATATGGTGCCCTCTGAGGCAACCTGATACCAATCGAAGAAGGGTTGAGGGATATTGAGAATACCTTCGGTCGTGGGGAGATTACCATCATCTCTCAAAGGGCCTCGTAGGGTGGGTTCTGTACGTAGAAATTGTCTGAAAATTTCACCAATTGTAATGGAGACAATTGCGAAATAATCATCTCGGAGTCTTAAGGTGGTAATGGCAATAAGAGCGCTGAATAAAGCAGAACCCAGCATCGCGTAGATAATTGCCAGGAAGATAGGGACTCCAAAATTGACAGTTGCAAGTGCATAGACAATTGCACCAACCGTGAGTTGAGCTACAACTCCAAAATTTAGTACACCGATAAGCCCCGTGGACATGTTCAATGAAACAGCTAGCATCAAGTAAAAGACTACAAAGAGAACGATTTCTGCTGCAAGAGGGCTGTATCCAACGAAAATAAATGCAAGCAAAATACTTCCAAGATTGGCGATAGTGTATCTAAATTTCATCTGGTTCACATACTCTGTATCCAAATCCTTGGTTGAAACCAGGAAGAACCAGAAAAGTGCTATGAAATGAATAGATCGCAATGCGTCGCTTCCAGTAAAAAAGGCGATTAGAGTACCTATGTAAGAAAAGATAGTCCCAATTATGAATGCCCTCCTATACTCTACCACCGTTAATGTGGTATATGCAGTCTGTAATGCAGGGTTCGATTTAATCGCGCCTAAGGCATTTGAGAAGATATCACGAATACCTCGGAGCAGCATACCAAAATTTCCTATTATTGCCGACATATCACTCATCTCCAAACAAACCTTGAGGTTTGAATAATATTACACCTATGAGTATTACAAATGGAAACACCTTAGAATAGGCATTGAGCCCGTTTCGCTCAATGGCGAAATTGATTTCCAGAATTGTTTGCATACCATTTAGATAGAATTCAGATAAATACTGAGTGAATGCAACAATAACTGCCGCATAGACGGAGCCTTTCAACGATCCAACTCCACCGAGTACAACAACTGCAAAAGCAGGTAGGAGAAAGATGAAGCCAGTATAGGGAATAACCGGGGTTCGAGTTGCAAAAAGCACACCAGCCACACCAGCTAATCCACCACCTATCAGCCAGGTAATTCGGATCATTTGAGTGGTATCAATACCAGAGCTCTCGGCGAGATCTATATTATCAGATGTTGCTCTCAGAGCTTTGCCCAATTTGGTTCTCTGAAGGAATATGAAGAGTGCACTAACCACAATAGCACTGATTACAATTGCGAAAATCCTTTCATACTCAAGAAAATACTGCGTATATGCGAAATTCAAAAATCCAACACCTTTCCTGTTACCGATCCAAAACGAGGGTATGACAAATGGCTCCTTGAAAAATATGGAGAAGAAATTAAATCCATCTACTTGTTTTACTCTATAATATGATGCCTGTCCACTGAAGAAAATCAGTAGGACATTCCTTAACAGGATCCCCCAACCAATAGAGGTAATCATCATAGCCTCAGGAGATGAATTAAGTTTTCTAAGTGGCTCAAAAATGAAATAATCTCCAATTAATGCTACTAATCCTGATGTTAAGAAAGCAAGTATGAGCACTAGAAAATAATCACCAAGGGTTGCCTCACGAGCAGCAAAATACAGGCTATATGCAACACCCACATAGGCACCTGTTACAAAATATTCAGCATGGGCAAAATTTGCGAAACCGATTAATTTGTAGGTCATATTAAGACCCATTGAGATACAGAGATAAATCGCAGCCAGATACAATCCATTGAAGAAGATACCTACGAGGTCAAATGTGAAATATGATTTACTTATTCCATTGAATGTCCAAAGAAGGAACCACAAAGCAAACAGAATCAGTGCTGCCTTTGTGGGATTTCTCTTGAGTTCAACCAATTTATCGGTAACACGACTTACTTGGTCTGCATTTTCCTTCTCAGATTCTTTCATATGGTCTAATTATTGCTTTCAATATAATATTATCGAATTTCGACTTGATTAATTTGAGTAATTATGAGTTATGATGTCGAGTTAACTTATTTTCGTCTTCGTACGATGACTGCACTGAATGCGATTGCAACAAAGAAGCCAAAGAATGGGAAGGGTAGTACACCACCACCACTTGAACTGCCCCAGCTTGATGCGAAGTCATCATCAGTGATGTCAAGACCACCAACAGGTTCCCAAGAACCTACGGCTACGATTGCTCCATCCTGGACGTTTCCAATCTCATAGAAACCAGCACTGGAGTCACCGTTCTCATCGAACTGCAGGGGACCAGTGGCACCATCGAAGGTGATGGTTGCAAGGGATGCAATGATGTCAGCACCAGCGGTAGATGCGGCATCCTTGATGGCGATTGCACCAGCAAGTACTGCGTCGTAGGTTTCACCAGTGTAAATGTCACCAGTTGCATCAGGATATGCAGCTTCATAAGCAGCAACGAATGCGGTACCAGCCTCACTTGAGACTGCGGTGGGCTTGGTGGTTACAAAACCTTCCATTGCCTCTGCAGTACCGGTGGTAGCGGCGAAGATTTGCTCGTCAGCAATACCATCGGCGCCGATTACTGCTACATCAAGTTCTTGTGTGTCCATCTCAACGAAGAGAAGTGAACCGTCAGTTGCGTAGGAGATAGCTACTACTATGTCAGGTGACTCAGCCTCTACTTGGTCAACGATGTTTGCGAAGTCGGTGGTCTCAGCTGCATAGCTGATTGTCTTCAATACAGTACCGTCTCCAGCCTCGAAGTTGGATTTTACGGATGCTGCAAGACCTGCACCATATGCGTTGTCCAGAGCGATGATAACCATTTCGGTGTATCCACCTTCGTCGGCTACGTCAGCAATAACTTTACCTTGAAGTGCATCACTTGGAGGGGTTCTCCAGAGATAACCATTGTCCTCAAATGTGGTGAGGTCAGGTGAGGTTGATGCATAGCTGATCAGTGGCACCTCGTTGGATACTGCAACAGCTGCTGCAGCAAGGGTGTTGCTTGATCCGGCTGCACCAACAACATAGTGCATACCGTCAGTGACTGCTTGAGTCATTGCAGCGCTAGCACCTGTGGGTGAAGTCTGTGTATCATATACAGTCAGTGTGAATGTATAGTCAGCAAAATCGGCGTCATCGTTTAGGTGAAGGACGGCGAGTTCTGCTGCTCTCTCAAAACCACCAGTATAAGCGGATAACTCACCAGTCTGGGGTGAGAGTAAACCTACTTTTACATCGGTTGTCTGATCTAAATCTACACCTGCAACTGCATTACCTGCAATGAAAGGTGCAAGAAATAGAAGGAAAGCGATTGAAATTGCAATTCTTTTCATTTTGCTAATACCTTTTTCTTTTCTTGGACTAACCTCTGTGAGATTCGTCCATAGTCTGTGCAAGGAACTAGCTATAAGAATTTTTCTTCTTCATAATATCTACGGATCTAGACCGAGCTATTTCGTTTTTCTGCAACAAATCCCTTATACTCATTCAATTGATACTCTGGTCGGGAATTCATAAAATCAACTATTATATAGATCAGAACAAACTCATAATGCTATATAATTCATACCTATCATCTTGGTATTTTGTGGGTTCAATTGCCTACGATACAAGAATAACGTAAAGAATCACAATTCCCGCTAACACAAAAACGATATTGGAAAAATCAACTGTCCTTGCAATTTTTATGAGATACTGCATGGTGAAGTACCCGATAATGGCTGCAATACCGATAGCTAGAAGGATTCCAAAGGGTTGATAGAAAATGATGCTGTCAGAAGCCCCCCTTAAATAATCAAAAAGATCAAGGGTTATCGCACCTAGCACTGCAGGAACTGACATTAGAAAGGATCCTTCAAAACTTTCTTCAGACTCTATCTTTGTTAAAATTAATGCAGTGACTGTACTTCCGGATCTACTGACTCCTGGGATGATTGAGAGGCCTTGTGCACATCCAATCAAAAATGACTCAAAATCAGAGATCTCTGAAAGTTTCTTTGGTACTCTATCAGAAGTACTTTTTTGAAATTTGAGTAAAAAACCTGTCATAACTAATGCAACAATCAAGATAATCATAATAGTGAGTGCGACCGATTCCTCGTTGAATATCTCAAGCAAAAAGAGTTTCACAGGGACTCCAACAATACCGGTGCCAATTGTCGAGATAATCAAGAATCGTCTAATAGGGTCGTATTCCTTGGCTTCAAGATTAATTATTAACTTCCATTTCTCACGAAATAGCACAAGTACTGAAATCATTGTACCAAAATGTAACCAGAATGCAATTGAGAGTAAGAGTGACGGCTCTATATCAAATAAATTCCCAATGAAGACAATCTGTCCCTCAGATGACACAGGTAACCATTCTAGTATTCCCTGTGAAATTCCTAGCACGATGAAAACTAAGAGAGGGATCACAGATTCCCATTCTGTGAAAGATATAAGTGATTATAGGTCGCTGGTGACACTTAATCTGAAACTTTAAGATAATTATCGTAATTCTAAGAATATGAGCGGTTCTGAAATACCCATTGCATCTCTTGATAAGGATACAGCAGTCATTTGGGATTATTCAACAGGATCAATGCTCTATACCAATGGTTTCTATGGCAAACCAATGGGTCTCCGCAAGGCAGATCCAGGAATGATCAGACGACCCTTTGTTCTTTCTCTCTTCGAAACCCTCTATCTTCTCGAGAATGGTATCATTGGAGTGCAAGAAAAGGAAACTGAGATTTTGCCCTCAGATCTCCAAGCACATGCATCAAGCTACTATGAGGATTTTCAGTCCAAATATCATATCTACAAGCATCTCAGAGACCTAGGTTATATCGTTAGACCAGGAATGAAGTTTGGAAGTGATTTCGTTATCTATCAGAAAGGTCCTGGAATAGACCACTCACAGTGGGTTGTTCATGTGGAGGAAGATGAAACTGAATTGAAGGCAATAGAGATCGTACGGGCGGGAAGACTCGCGGCATCGGTCAAGAAGCGTTACCTTATTGCAACACAAGATCAGGACAAAAAACCAGTGTTCTATAGTTTTGATAGAGTGAAAATATAAAATTCATCACTCATCAAAATTTTTCGATTTGAAGGAAATTGGAAAAAGTGTAATCAATTGATTTTAAATAGAATAATACGTTTAGTAGTTTGATTAGGACCTAGGAGGGTTCAAAATTGTCGGAACAGGAAGACATTGAAGATTTCATCTCGCGTGTAGTAAGTGAAACTGAGGATTTGTCCGATCTGAAACGATTGGCCTTAGATATAAACAGAGTAGGGTCTCGTTTTGCCGATAAAAGTGAAGGTTACTCTAAAACTTTAGCAAATATAGATCGTCGTTTAAGGAAAGCTGAAGATGATTTTGACAACATGGTTCAGAGACTAATGGTTGCCCCTCCCGGCACGGTCAATACGTCCTCCTTGAATATTAGAGGTGGGTCACAAGGCTCTTCTTTCGGGATACCTTCAACCGGTCCTGTTAATACTAAAGCTAGCCCTGCTGGACCAACTCCTGCAGGTCCCACGCCAAATCTTAAAGCCGGTCCCGCAGCAGCGGGTCCCACACCACCTGCTGGTGGTGGCCCTAACTTAAAAGCAGGTCCCACTGCTACAGCAGCTGGACCGAATCTGTCAGCAGGTCCAGCTCCTGCAGGTCCTAACCTTTCTGCCGGACCAAATCTCACAACGGCAGCAGCAGGTCCAAATCTTGGAGCGGCTGGTGGTTCTGGTGGAGGTCCTAATTTGAATGCAGGCCCCAATCTTAAGGCAGCAGCTCCAGGAGGAGCTCCTGGTGGTCTAGCTGGAGGGATCGCAGATGCTTTGGCGAACCTCAAGAAAGCTCCAGAAAAAGAAGAATCTGGTGGTTCCTCAGGTGGTGGAGGAATTACAGCAGGTGGTATTAAAGATGCCCTTGCAAACCTTAAGAAAGCACCTGAAAAAGAAGAAAAGTCCGGAGGCGGAGGTCCTCTGGGTGGTTTTAATCCCGCTGAGGCATTGAAATCACTCAAGAAAGCTCCTCGTAAGGATGAGGAAGAAGAGATCAGCAAAGAGCCTTCTAAAAGTGAATTTGCTTCTATCCTCGAGAAACGACGTCAGACGACCGAGGATGAAATTGAAGGGAAAGCTTCTGAACCTGAAAAGAAGGAACCTACGCCTGCCGAACCATCTGCAGAGGATATGAAGGCTCAACTTCAAAACAGACTAAAATCTGCATTCAAGAAATGAGGATCAAGAGAAACTCGGTATTTCCCTTCATATTAAAATAATTCATCGAGAAAGTTTTATCTAAAGTCGTTGGGTGTATCAGATTGTAGACATGTTAGGAGATCTCAACCCCACATCTAGTTTTTGTAAATTCGGACTACCATCCCTTGATGAAGCTGTAGGAGGTGGCTTGGCACGAGGTGCCACTTTTCTCGTGGAACAAACCATCGGTGCTGAAGCTGATCCATTCATTGTCAGTTTCTTAGCCAATGGACTGCAAAGTATGGACTATACCTATTTGCTCTCGACAGAGCAGACCTTTGACTATTACAAGAGGATATTCCAAGGATTCGGGCGTAATCCCGAGATGGAATTACGTACAGGACGTCTTCAATACATTGATGCATTCTCTGGCTCATTCCAAGCCGGTTTATCCTCAATGATCTCCACAGCTGATGCAGGTGGGATTGAGCGAATTGCAGATATCACCGACCCTCGAGAGGTAAATGAGGCTGTTCGAAGATCGCTTCTCCATGTTCAGAAAGGTCCAACCGTTGGTATCCGGGGAGCAGTAATGTCCCTATCTTCAGTGATCCATACTGTGGGAGACAACAAACAGGTGTTTAGCTTCCTCCAGAACAGAAGAGCAATGGATAAAGTTGAAAACTCCACCACTTTGATTTCATTGAATGCAGATGCTCATGATCCAATTCTAGTGAGAGCTCTTGAGCATATGGTAGATGGTATCCTCCACGTGAGCCGACTTGATGATCCCAGTTATGAAGAGCCCATCCAACAAATCGAGGTCGTAATGATAAAAGGACGTCCAGAACTATCTGGTAGAAAAACAAGATTCCAATTCTACTCTGGTCGAATTGCAGATCTAGATTAGTATGAATTACTCAATTATCCCTGCAAACACGCTATATCCTCTCACTGATCAATGTTCCATTCTTTCTGGTACACCTTTCCTTATTCTACCATCTCATCGCATTTTGCTACTAGGTGACCTGCACCTGGGTCACGAAAGTGCCCTGATGAATAGTGATGTGAGTCATATTAGTAGGACCACCAAGGAATTGACACAATTGATCATTGATACAACAAATCTCCACAATATCAAGACCATCATCTGCAATGGAGACATTAAGCATCATACCAAAGATATCAAAGTTCAGGAATTACAAGAACTACGATACTTTACTGAGGAATTGACGTCATTAGATCTGCAAATTATCTTTATCAAAGGTAATCATGATCATCTCTTAGAATTTCTCTTACCATATGTAAATACAGCTAATGTGAAATTTGATGCTAATGTGAGGTTGGGTAGTATTCTCATTTCTCACGGTCATCAGGATCTTAACTCAGATGAATTACTTGGAGTAGATACAATAATTCTCTCCCATGAGCACCCTGCATATACATTCACAGGTCCGAATCGTGCAAGGGCGAAACTCCCTGCTTTCGTTTCTCTTAAGGCATCAAATCGGATAGTGATTATTCTTCCGGCCTCAAATGAAATCAGTTCTGGTGTAGATTATCCTCCACGGAAGCAGAGTGATTTTCTTTCACCTTTCCTTCGAAACTCAGGAGAACTAGAATCAATTGAGATTTTTCCTATCGATCCTGAGTTTGGATTATTTGAACTCCCTGCAACTAATTTATGGTAGGCTGTCAGCTTGAAACTTATAATCAGCAACCCTATAGACAAAACAACCTTGATTGGAAGATAATAGTCAAATGCAGGATTGTGACTAATGCCATATGTCAGAGAATTCAAAACGTATACTTGCAATATTTGCACATGCAGACGATGAACTCGGTTGTGTAGGTACACTAGCAAATCATGCAGACGCAGGTGATGAAGTTACACTTCTATTTCTAACCAGGGGAGAAAACGCCACAACTGTAATGGGAAACAATGATGAGACAATGGCAAAACGCCAAGCCCATACAGACAAAATTTCAGAATTACTTGGTGTGACAATCAGATTTCTTGATTTTCCTGATTCTAATATTCCTTATACTGTTGATGGTGGATATAAAATTGCGGAAGTCATCAAGGAAATCCGTCCACACGTCATAATTTCTTGGAACCAATTTACCAACATGGGAGCTGGACATCCTGATCATCGTCATACTGCATCTTTAGTCTTCGATGCAATTAATTATGCTCGATATACCCGAAATGATTCTCCGTATGAACCCTTTAGAGATCCAATCAGCTTTTACCGCTATAGAAATGATCAAGCAAATGCAAGATACAGTATACAATATGTGGATATTAGTCATCAATCAGATAAAATTGAAAAGTTCATTCAAATTTACAGTGAAGCCTATGGTGATTGGCCTGTCAAGAAATTCAAGTTCACCACTGCCCGGTATTATGGATACCAGCTTGGCGTTGAACTGGCAGAATCCTTTGAGATTGTAAATAGAGTAGAGTCAATTCCTAAACTTTTGATGTAGATGACTCGAAAGAATAATCCGTATCGGGTTGAATAAGGTTCAAAATATCACCAACATGGTCACCAGGGTGGATGTCATCTATGACGTGTGCCGTCTGGTAATCATTCTGGATAAGATATGTTCGTCGTTTAGTCCTCATTGAGATATGTGGGTTGCTAAAATCGGTTCCCAACGTATTGAAATAAGTGGCAAAGGTATTTTCTGAGTCTGTGATGACAGGGAAGGGTAGATCCGAAATACCGCCCTTATTCTGCGAAGTAATAATCACAACTGACCAACCCAATGTTGTTATCTGATTGATATTGTTCCTGAGATTTTTCAATTGAAGATAGCTCGAAACACCGGTGGTATCGGGAACGAAAACCATTACTAGGCCCATACTTTCTCCGAGAACGTCATTTAATGACTTTGAGTCATTGTATGCGACTTCACCGAGTATCTCAGCTAATCCCACTATTTACCTACACTCCTATACCTATTAAACCAAACGATAATACACTCAGAATCCGTTATTACTCTTCAACAGACTTAATCTATCATGATTTGTGATTATGAAATACGGTCGGCAGCCTCGAGGAGACCTGTCCCCCCTCGATAATGTTTATCGTTCACAGCGATACGCATGTAGTTATCAACTCTCTCATTTTTTAGGAAGTTTTTTCCTTTTTTCTCTCCCATTACAGCTAGATAGAAAGCGCTTATGGTTTTCAATTCTAGGTCGTTCAACTCTCTGTTCTCGAAGTATGTATCTGAGATGTATGCCTTTGCAGGTTTGTACTTCCACAATGCCAGAGCCTCAATGCAATTGCGCTGTAACAGAGAGTCTGTTGTATCTTTGAGAAATTCAAATACATCTGGTGCGTATTCCTTGGTCTCGGAATGTATCATTGCTCTCAATGTAGTTGCCTGCATTCTTGGATTGGGGTGTTCTAGATTCCGTAGCATTGTCTCAGCGGCTCCCTCTCCCCCGATGTTGCCAA
>JAEOUB010000111.1 GCA_016839545.1 Candidatus Kariarchaeota archaeon
CGCGATCCATCGGTAAGTCACGTTGGCGAAGACCCGCGATAATAGGGTCAATCAGACGATCACTATAATTTTGACCGAATTTTATCTTCATAGTCAGCTCTTCGGTAGTAATTTTGTAGACTCCAACCTTGCTGAGAGGGATTTTGTAAATGGGATTGATAGAATCGACTGGATCATGACCACCTTCTGGCTGGTACTTCTCCATCATAGCCTGCAGGACTTGGGCTTTGACGGCAATGTCGTCCACAATCGACCCCTTTCCTCTGATGTGAAGTGATTTGAAGAAATAACTTGTGGGTTCTGCAGATCGTTTACTCTGCCAATACGAAGGGATCAGAGCAAAAGGGAGATCGACTGAGAAACTGGCTTTGGGGTTCTTTCTGAGTAAATCGAATTTCTCACCAGCTGCTGCACCATGAACGTAGATATTACCCTCTATCGCTACAAAATTGAGTGGAACTATTCTTGGATAGCCATTTCTATCCACCAGACCAAGATATCCGACATGAGCAGAAGTTGTTATTTCTTCAAACTCCTCCTGCTCATCAGAGAGGAACTCTTGTCTTCTCATTACTAATTTCATGGTTAACAACAATTAAAAAGATGGTAGTTGCAAAGGTGACCTTCAATCGGAATAGATTTTTCCGATCTAAGGGATTATAAATCCGCAATCTTGTCTTCGAAATGACAATGGTCAAACTTTCTCCCCTTGAGAAGCGATATCTTGCCATGGGTATAGTATTCGGATTGAGCATGATCTTGATTGGATCTTCAGCATACCAATTGTTCTTTGCCAACTCAATTGATGGTTTGTTTTATAATGGTGAAATTGAGGAATTCACGCTACCTGGCACTGAAGGAGAGTACACATTCGTCCCTGGAAGTCATGAGGTTACAGTTGTCAGCTTTATCTACACAAAATGTCCTGGAGATCAGGGATGCTCATTGCTAACTGTAAACATGGCTGAACTTGAAGACAGATTGGAACGCAAGGATCTCAAGGATAGAGTGGAGTTTGTATCCATAGATTTTGATTACATTAATGATACTATGGAAGATTTGATTGATTATCGAAATGAGTATACACAGGATATTGAGTTCTGGCATTTTCTATTGGGTAACCAGGAACAGACCGATGCCATTGCTGAGCAGTTTGCTTTCTTCTTTGCTGTGAATAACGACACAGAGGGACTTCAACCTTCACATGGTGGAGATGGGAAAGACCCCTACCTCCATCTTATGGTAACATATTTCCTTGATCGTGAGGCAAATATGAGGAAAATCCTCTCAGGTACAGAATGGGATTTTCGAGTCGTTGATGACTATATTGATTTTCTGCTATCTAAGAATTGGCGCGATACACCGTAAATACAATTGATTTCTACTTATTCTGTGCTTCTACTAGATTTTTGACGATCTGTGCCAGTTTTCCAAACCTGTCCTCCAGAGTAGCAAGACGCTGATCCATTGCTTCCATCTTGTCAAGTATCGGTTGAAGGTCACTGGAGGATCCACCTGTTGGAGCAGCAGCAACGGGTGCATCTCCAGGTTGGATCAAACGTACACCATCAGGTAGTTCCAATGGGACATCGACATTGAACTTTCTCATCATCCTCGTGGTGATGATATTGAATGCCAATTCAATATTGAGTCCCGTTTTTGCTGACGTCTCAAGGAAGACGAAGGTGTGACCAGTCTGAGCTGCAACCTGCTGACAGTACTCGATTGCCATTTCGTTACTTACCTGTCTGGTATCAACGAGATCCGCTTTGTTTCCCAAGATCACAAACGTGCCTACACTGCCACTTGAATTTTCTTTTGCATCATCTATCCATCGGTTTAGATTGTGAAGAGAACTGGGATCCTGCACATCGAAAACAAGAAAGGCAGCTTGCCCTCCTTTATAAAATGATTTTCTCGCTGTAGCATAAGCATCCTGGCCCGCAAGATCAAATATCTTTAAAGTAATCTTGTTACCTTCAACTTCCAATCTCTTTCACGCGAAGTCTGCACCTACTGTCTTGGAATAGGACCCTGAGAATCCTTTACCCATGTAACGTTCTCGAATACTCGTCTTACCTACGGCTCCATCTCCGAGTAAGAGAGTTTTGAAAAGAAATTCTTTTCCACTCATGGTTATCTACAGATACCGCATATCCTATTTCATTATTAACCTATTCACCCTACATCGGCTAGGATACCTGTCTTAATCCAACACAATTGTGTAGATAC
>JAEOUB010000112.1 GCA_016839545.1 Candidatus Kariarchaeota archaeon
GATCTTCCTGTCGTACTCCCTGTTCAAACGCACAGGTAGGGTTATCATTGAGAATGCAGGAATTGAGGGAATACAACCACGCATTCGAAGAAGAGTGAGAACCAGCAGGACCATCTGGACCCTCTATATCACGTCATTCTTCATAATCTATGCATTTCCATTCTACACCGTATTATTTGGCTTCTAGAGTTTATGGAAGACTCACATTCTAGAATGGCTCAATAAATGGTCCAACAAGGACAATCACAAGCAGTATCAGAAATGAATAGATCAGAAATGCACCGACCGGACTGGCCTCAATCATCTCCCGGCTGAAGGCACGTGCCACACGGGCAGTAAACGTTAGCTGGTTTCGCAGTGACAGGTCATGTCGTGAGAACAGGACTCGATTGCCGATCCTGATCTCAGGAATAGATGACACCACAGCTGTATAGAGAAAGAATGGAAAACCAACCAGCAGGATGATGGGTAACAACCTGAAGCGTGGATCTGCAGAAGTTATTGCAAACGAGATCATGATGATGAACATGTAGGCGATGGTGCTCCAAAACCAGCCGTACCAGACGACCGCCTGGTTCTCCAAACTCCGCCCTGTTCGGTTCATATCATCCTCGAACTGTGCGAGTCTGCCTCTTTTTGGTTGCCTCTTATCTGCTGGCTTGTCATATTTGGCTCGTTCCTTGGCATCAAGTATCTCTGCTGGTATGGCACTCTCCATGACTTCCTGCACTTTCTCCTCTACAATTTTCTTGCCTTTGTCTGCAAGTACCTCGACTTTGTCACCGACTACCTGAGCACCGGCTTTCGCAGTCTCCACTGCCTTCTCACCGACTTTTTGCATGCCCTGCTTGGCAGTATCTTTGGCTAGATCACCCAGTTTTCCAAGGCTGCTTTTGGACTCCTTCTTGATGTCGCTCTCATCACTCATACTATCACAGTGGGGACTTCTAATATAACCCTAATGTCACCTGTTGTGATCAGCTTTCACCATAGAGTTGAAGATCCTTTCTCCGATTCTGATACTTTAGATGTCATATTTTACATTTCTACAACTCGAACACACTGATTTTCTAGTAGCCCTTATGAATATGTAGGGACAATTATACGTGATGGTAATCTATTACACCGATCGCGGTATCCTCCTCTCCCGGGACTATACCCAGTCACCACTATCTCTGGTATTCATACCCTCAGGCATCATCCTGCTATCTCTCTCTTGGTTTCTCGAGATAACCACGGGATTGTGGGTCCTCTTCGTCCTTGCAGGGTTATCTCTGTTGATCACAGGGCTGGCTATGGTCTGGTATACTGCCTCAAGGGATCCGGATATCTACCATCTGACCCACGAGGGGATTTTTCACTCCGATTCCAAGCGAACAATCTTATCGGTGAAAAAGGAGAATATCAAGGATTTCAATGTCTACAAATCAGCTTCTAGTGGCAAGATCCTTGAGATTGCGGTACTCTCTGACAAGGGTATCGTGCCCATAACACTGGATCTCACAGGTTTTGTCATCAGCGACCAGGTGGACCACTTTCTTGTTAAACTGCATGACCATTTCCATCAGAGCTACTGGGAGCATGAGACCTGCAAGAGGGTACCATTCCCCAGATGAGTCTCTTCAGGAGGGTATCAGCCACTATGCCTGCTACCTACTCGGAACTGTGACAAAGCGATTGGAAGCAAACCATATTTTATAACTCCACATTCTGTCTGCCACATAGATGTGCAGAAAGTGGGGTAATTGGCGCTCTCTTGTGACGTTTCCCCATTGTCTGTCTCAGGGATTGCATGCAGTCTCTGAAAGGTGAAATCCTATGACAAATGTAGCCATAGTGGGCGTAGGTGTAGAAGGCTTTCGTACCGCCATCAGGGAACTGTCTTACAAAGAGATGGTATACCAGGCGGCCAACAAAGCTTATGCCGACGCTGACAATTTTAATCCAAGAACTTCGGATCCCTTCAGGACCACGTTCATCTCCTGCGAGGAGGACCTCAATATGGGCGTCTCGATCACAGATGAATATGCGCCTGATCAATTGGGTGCTGCTCGAAGAACTGTACATACAATCACTGGTGACGGTATCCAGGGGATGGCAGCTGCCTACATGCAGATCAAGACAGGAATGTTTGATGTTGCAGTGGTCGAGGCACAGTCACGCCACAGTGATATTGTCAATCATAATGAGATCCAGCATTTTGCTCTCGATCCCGGTCATGCCCGTCAATTCTACGCAACGGCTCATGCCGCAGCTGGATTGGAGAAGCGTGCCTATATGCAGGCCACGGGTACCACTGATGAGATGATTGCCGAGGTGGCTGCACGCAACATGCGAAATGCATTGCACAATCCCAATGCAGCCTTTGGAGCCCGAGCAACCCGAGAAGACATCCTCAAAGGTGAGATGGTTGCCTCTCCATTGCGAGAGAGTGAGATTGCCC
>JAEOUB010000113.1 GCA_016839545.1 Candidatus Kariarchaeota archaeon
CTTACAGGCAAAAGAAGCTGTACTACTGGAATTTGACAGTGATGGAAATGTCACCGGTGAGAGGAAGATTGCAGTTGACCTTATCTCACATGGAGATATTCTCAAAGTCTACCCCGGAGAGAAAGTGCCTACTGATGGTGTGGTTGTTCAGGGTAATTCCTCTGTCAACGAGTCAATGATTACAGGAGAATCACTCCCAGTTTCCAAGACTGAGGGTGATCCTGTTATTGGTGCCACGATCAACGAACAGGGTGTACTGCAGATCAAAGCCACACGAGTAGGTGCTGAGACTGCACTCTCACAGATTGTCAAGCTGGTAGAGGAGGCTCAGTCAAGCAAGGCACCCATACAGGGAATGGCTGACAAGATCTCATCTGTCTTTGTTCCTGTCGTTGTTGCTATTGCACTACTTGACTTCCTGATCTGGTTTATCCTGTTGCAGACTGGTGTGGTACCCGAATCGTGGTTACCTCCCGGTACATCGAAATTTATCTTCTCCTTTCTGTTGGCCGTATCTGTGCTGGTAATTGCTTGTCCGTGCGCACTTGGATTAGCTACACCAACGGCAGTCATGGTCGGTACGGGACTCGGAGCTGATAACGGCATACTCATCAAAGGTGGAGAGCCACTAGAGACTGCCCATAGTGTACAGGCGATCATACTTGACAAGACCGGTACGATCACCCATGGCAAGCCTGAGGTGACAGATGTTATCTCCTATGCCAAGGATGAGGCCTATGTCCTCAAGTATGCTGCTGCTGCAGAATCAGGTTCTGAACACCCTCTTGGTCGTGCAATCGTCCGCAGGGGTGAGGAGGACTTTGCCCGGATGCCTGTACTCGATGAGTTTGAGTCTATTACTGGCAAGGGTATCAAGGCAACGGTTGACTCTCAGCAAGTCCTGGTTGGTTCTCGATCACTCATGGCTGATCATTCCATCACCCTCAGTGATGATCAGGAGCAGTCCATGTTGGACCTCGAAAATGATGGAAAGACTGCCATGCTGGTAGCAGTTGGTGATACTCTCGCTGGTATCATTGCTGTTGCAGACACTGTCAAAGAAGACAGTGCCACTGCAATTGCTGCACTACACAAAATGGACATCGAGGTCTACATGATCACTGGTGACAACGCCCGTACTGCGGCAGCAATCGGTCGAGATGTGGGTATTCCCGAGGATCGTATCCTGGCTGAGGTCATGCCTGCAGATAAAGCATCCAAGGTCAAGGAACTCCAGGATCGTGACAAAGTTGTTGCCATGGTCGGCGATGGAATCAATGATAGCCCTGCATTAGCTCAGGCTAACGTGGGTATCGCCATCGGTGCAGGCACTGACGTGGCCATTGAGACTGCAGACATTGTCCTGATGAAATCTAACCTGACAGATGTGGTGATTGCCATTGATCTGAGCACCAAGACGTTTAACCGCATCAAATTGAATTTCGTTTGGGCGTTCGGCTACAATGTACTCGGCATTCCTCTGGCAGCAGGTGTTTTCATTCCCTTCCTCAGACCCCTACTGGGCTACACCATTACACTGCCTCCAATGTTTGCAGGACTGGCAATGGCTTTCTCATCAGTTTCAGTGGTGACATCATCACTTCTGCTCAAGAGGTACAAGAAACCCAAATTAGAGTAATATACATAAAATTACGAAACAATCCAGGTCTCAATCTGACCTTTACCCTTCACATCAATCATTCCTCTACTCTCACATTCAGTTCTATCCTTGACCAAGTTGTACGTAGCCTCTCCAATCTGCATCTTGCACGGTATCCCATGATCTGATTAAACTATAAATTCTCAATCATCCCTAAGAGCATCATTTTTCCAAATATGGCATTTCTGCAGATAGCAAATATCCAATTAATATACACAGAAATGCTTCATATCCCTGAAGATGTCCCAATCACAGTCAGCTGACCTTCATCAGACCAAGAGGACAGTGGCTACAGTTATTATTCCCATTTTATTGCTACTCTCAATTGATACTGCATTCACGCAATTCCTTCCTCCTTTT
Source organism: Candidatus Kariarchaeota archaeon (assembly GCA_016839545.1). Taxonomy (GTDB): domain Archaea; phylum Asgardarchaeota; class Heimdallarchaeia; order Heimdallarchaeales; family Kariarchaeaceae; genus Kariarchaeum. The sequence goes on from JAEOUB010000113.1 coordinate 2,021, forward strand.
ATTCCCGGGATTCGCAAAACCCTCATCGGCATCCTGATCATGTTTCCCTCTTTCAGCTCGTATTCCATGAGCAAGAAGCCTGAGTTTATCATCCCTGCCACTACCATCATTATTGGTTTTCTCTACTCTCTCCCCCCCTATGTGTCAGTCTTTCTCTTGGGAAATACCGATCAAGGAGGCTTTGCAGGTATCAGCTCTTTTCTGGTGGCAGTACTGTTCCTTCCATGGATGTACTTCGTCTATCTGATCTTGCGAACTCAGATCTTCAAGATCGTCCAAATAGCAACCATATTTGCTCTCTACCTTGGTTTCATCTTTGGTTCTGTGTCAATTTCCCTGTTGGTACTGGGGACTTCAGCATGGTGTATTTTCTCTATCCTACAACTCCAGCCCCTGTACCGCTCTTCTCATACCATCAGGGGTCAGGCATTACTGCTGTCTTCTTTCTTCTTCCTGTTTGCTACACAATTGGGTCTCTATCTTAGAGGATCAGATATCTGGGTCTCACTGGCAGTTCTCGGAGTGGACCTGTGGCTCTACCTCATTTGGCTTTCCATTTTCTTCAATTCTGAAGTACTCATTCTCACCTCTGGTCAAACACTCGACCTGGTCGAATCCTACTACCAGACTCAATTACAGCAGGCCGAAGAGTGTGTGGTGTTTGAGAATATAGACCGTTACCTGAGAGCAGTACCTGAGGATGTGATGTACAAAGTAGACAATGATGCTCTCACCATGACATGGATCAGCCTGCAGAGGACCGATCGGTAGACTCAGAGCAAACTCTCTTCTACTCTGCAAAAACAGAGTCAGAGTATTCGATTCTAGATTATTGAATTGCCATTACAAGTTCAAGGATTTCTTGTTCTACATCTTCAGGCATCTTGAAGAAGGGATGTCCACCCTCCTCGGTAAACTCATCATGATTTTGAAAACCATCCATAAAGGTCACCTCATCATCATTTTTTGTGATCGCCTTGTAGTTCACTCCCTCCACACCAACTTTGACCCTGATGATCTGAAGGTCGTCAATACTCCATTCCCAGAACTTGTCAAGGGATACCAGTTCAGACATAATTTACTATAACCTACTAATAATAATAAGTCTAGCCGGACTTTTCTACCTAGGAAATCTTTCCTCTGTTCAGAAAATCGGATTGAGTAATACCGCCTTGAGGATGGGGTAGATCATCCCTCCTATTCGAGAGACCCCACTCATCATTTTTCGGAGATTGTTGCGGAACGAGAACGAGACATCAATTGGCACAGAAGTTCCAAAGCTCTGGAACCCGTTTTCCTTGACCATGATATTGAGAACATGTCTTCCATATTCCTGGGGGATAAACTGGAGCCAGGTGACATCTCCTACCTGCAGCATATTACTCAGGATCTCAATTATCCGGTCTGAATATACCAAGACACCATCCTCCTCGTCATGCTGGTTGAGTAATCCCAGGATCTTCTCTTCGTACTCATCCAGAGTAAATTTGACAGAAGTCTGGGGTGGTTCAATATGGCGTGAGCTCTCTGCAATTACCTCTATAATACGCTGATCTCTGGACTCAACCATATTGAGAACAAATACCATGATCCTGAATGCCTGGTTTACATCAAGATCCTCATTGTCTGGGATGATGGTCTCAATAATCTTGTCCTGTGTTCTGAACATCGTTGGGTTGACCATGATCTCGACAAGGAGCCGATCTACCAGCTGAAATATCTCTGGGACATCCTCAATCATGACATCAATCAGGTCGGAAATGACCTTTAGTGAAAGCCCGGAATCCTCTCCTGTGATAAAGTCCTGCTTGGTCTCAAGACGAACAATTTTCCTGAGGTCTGACCGTATGACCTCCTCGGTTACCAGCTTGGGTACCTTCTTGTTGAGGTAGTGCAGGAGGATTATCCTCTCAATCGCCCTCTCAATCCGTGTCTGCTGAGGCTCATCACTCTCATAGTCAGGATGGAGTTTGCGACCGACATCAATCAGCCAATTATCCAGCTGGAACCGGGTTCGGGGATCCATGAAACTCTTGAGACTGTCTGCAAGAATATTATCTAGAAACGTGGGAAACGATTTAGGTTTGTGATAGCTGATGAAATTCCCAGGTTGCAGAAGCGTATGGTCCGGATACTCATTTGCTATGAAGATAGACAGGGCAATGAGTACCATCCCAATGCCAAAATAGCTGATGAAAACGAAGTTAGCATTGAAAAATTGAGTAATTAACTCAGGTGTGAAATGGAACATTGAGCCTAAAATGACAAAAATATTCATTGTCCTGGTTCTTCGTACCGTCTGCTGGACAGCATCCCTGCTATACTGGAATCCTTCAGTGGATTCCAAAGGTATGCCCCGATTGAGATAAACCCTGACCTGAAAATTAAATTCAGTCCTCAGTGCCAGTGAGTAGAGGTAAAATATCAAATTGTTGCCAGTGAGGGCTATGAAAAACACTGCCTCCAGTGAGTTCGGAATATTGATGATCCTACTGATCTCCAGGCCATAGAGAATGAAGATTGCCAGGAACAGGAAGAAATTTACCGACCGGCCAAGCTTGCGCACATACCTGTTCATCAAGCGTGTGATGAAGTTAATCCGTATCACTTCCATATCCTCTCCAATCGATTTGCAATATTTAACTGCTCACTCCTCTAGGAGAAGAGATGGAACACTTACGTGGTATAGTCGGTTAGGAGTTTGATCATCTGGTGAGCAAGTCCCCTGTTCTTCTTCATAGTTCGTTCGAAGGGATCAGTTCGGCCAGTTACCCAGACTTTCAACTCGAAATCGAGATCTATGTGTCCACCTGTCTCCACTGAGAAGTAGATGATAGACCGGTAGGGAATACTGATATAATCCACCTTCCGGGCGGTCGCTCCCTGGTAATCAATGAATATGAGTCGTTTGTTGGTGAACACCACTCGGTCTCGTACTACTTTGAATGCCAGTTCGATTCTCTCATTTTCTGTGAGTATGTTCTCTAGTTTCTTTTGAGTCTGCTCGTTCTCGGTGAGAACTGCATTACCGATGATTTTGCTGAGTGCCATTGTTCTCTCCTCATCATGTATTACTTCGCATTCCTAGGCTATCTTCTAGCTCTTCAAAGTATATATATTCTCAATATGTATGTTTCAAATACTTTACACCTATTTTTCACTACATTTTCTGCGATATGTGATAGGGAGAATTGCTATTAACATGATTCTTGGGCTATTTGCCTCAGCATTTGTTGAGAGTACTGTAGAGGTGCTATTACCTGTAGTTGTCTGTCCCGGGCTGGTTGTTTGTGGTGACTCCTGTGTTGTGTGTGTGACACTCGTGGTACCGGTCTCGAGTATGTAGATCTTTCCAGCACCTTCTCTCCCCTGAGCATAGTCAGCAAAGATAATATCACCACTCGGAGTCTGGCCGAAGGTCGAGATCAGGTAGTTGGTGTCAACAAGCTCAATGTAGTCTCCCTCAAGGTTGTCCATATCAAATGAAAAGATCTTGCCCGTGGAGAAATCACCAAAGATATACTGACCGTACATGACTGAGGTCGGATTGGTGATGGTGTATCCTCCTGTCACTGAGGTTCCCACGGTATGTGAGTACTGTGTAAATGGCAGTTCCAAGCCGCTGGGATCACAATTCTCAACAAAACACTGATCACCCTCCATCGTGTTCCAGCCGTAGTTCTTACCCGATTCTACAGTGTTCACCTCCTCAATGGCATTCTGTCCCACATCTGCTACAATCAGGTAGTTGTGAATGGGGTCAAAACTGATTTTCCAGGGGTTGCGCAGTCCGTATGCATAGATCTCCTCCCGGTAGGAGGGATGGCCCACGAACGGATTATCGGACGGTATCGAGTATGCCTCCGGCTCTGTGACATTGATCCTCAGAATTGAACCCAGCAACGTCTCAGCATTTTGACCATGGCCCAAGGGGTCACCACCTGATCCCCCATCTCCCATGGTAACGTAGAGCATGCCATCAGGGCCAAATTCCAGATCTCCGGCATTGTGATTGGAATACGGCTGGCTCACCTCAAGGAGGACTTGCTCGGAACTGGTATCCACAGCATTATCATAGGTGAACTCAGCAATGACTGTTCGACGCGGGTTATCTCGGGTGAAATCCAGGTAAAACCTTCCATTTGAGGCAAACTGAGGATGGAATTCAATACCCAGTAGACCCATTTCCGATCCTGTAACAATGCTGGAAGAAATATCAAGCAGGAGCTCCTTTTCCCCATTCAATGTCCAGACTTTGCCATCCTGTTCCACCACTACCAGTCCCAGCTGGTCATTGAAGACCAGGTCCACAGGTTTTGTGAAGCCAGCCTCGTTGTAGACTGCAATATAGATATCCTGGGCACTTGCAGGCGTCAGGATCATGAGTATGAAGATCAACCACATGAATAGAAGGGATCTCACATGACCATGAATGCTGTTCAGACTAAAATACTCTTAGGAAGTAGTAAAAAGGATAGAAATCCAGTTCGACAATGAAGAGTGTAGGGAAAATTCGTAATGAGACGAGCTCCCTTCCCTTCCCCAACTTTGCCTACTTTTCTCCTTTATAAAATAATCTCGGGTCGCATTTTCGCAACTCGGAAATCCTTTAAATAGTTCGAGAAATGGTAATTCTCAAATTGTGTGTGCAAAACGTTTGTAAGACAACAATTCCCAAGTATCTGTATTCTGAAAAATATCTGTGCATTCTGATAGATTTTTCCGTAATTGACCCGTTTTTTTTCTACATGTGGGTTACACTTACGTCCAACATTTATCGAAAATACTTGTCCATAACTAGATCAGCAAAGCTGTCGATAGTTGTCCTTGATGTATCCAGTGGCTGCTGAAAGAGGAAGTAATCAAACCCATAGCCTTGCAGGAACTCAATGCGATCTCTTACCTGTTCTGGGGTACCAACCCATCCTCCTGGCATATTTGCAGGAAACATCAGAGCTCTGACCTCTTCAACAGAACGGTTGAACCTCTGGGCACGAGCCTGAACAATCTGGTCCACCTCTGCAGGATCCTCAGTTACATGCAAACCAAAAATGAACATTGACTTGCCTACCTCCTCATAATCCCTACCAATCGCCTGGCAATGGCCTTTCAGTGCGTCTAGCTTCCTCTCTAGCCCCTCCAAATCTAGATTGTTGAAGAGGTTGCAGTAATCTGCATACTTGGCAACCATCTTCAGGGTGCGTTTCTCGCCCCCTCCACCAATCATGATCAGGGGATTGTCTGGTCTGGGAGAGAAGATGGCATCGTCAATACTGTGGTGCTTGCCAGAATACGAGGGTCGCTTCTCGTTAAATAGCTTGGTGACAATCTCCATAGCATCTTCTAGCTGGTCCATCCGGTCTTTCACGCTGGGAAATTCATAGCCATAGGCCTCGTACTCCTCCTGCTTCCAGCCTGCTCCAATCCCAAACTCCATCCTGCCCGAGGAGATGGCATCCACAGAGGCAGCAATTTTCGCCAACAACGCTGGATTCCGATAATTGTTCCCCGTCACCAAAGTTCCCAGCTTGATCTTATCAGTAATCACTGCTGCAGCGGCAAGAATCGTCCATGCCTCAATCGTGTGACGATCAACTGATGCATCACTCTTGTCTAGAAAGAAATGATCACAAGTGTAAAACGAATGGTAGCCACGCTCCTCGGTTCGGCGGATGATGGATGAGATTTGTGGCCAAGTGTAGCCAAACTGATTCTCGATCTGCGTGGCAAATTTTATTGTCATAGACCTTCGTGGGCATGTGCCTTTATATTTCTGATGAGTTTCGGATGAATTGCTAGGTCAGTCCGGAGAGCCAATTCTCGGGGTTGATCACCTCTAAAATGAGGAAGATACCCACGGCAATCAGGATGACTCCCAGTACCTTGGAGACATAATTGGTTGTACGATGCATCTTGCTCACTGTCTCTCCTGAGATGTCGGGTAGGAATAGAGCGATCAGGAGAAATGGCAAACCCACTCCCACTGCGAATGCAAGAACCAGGGCTACCTGTGAGGTGAACGTCTGTCCTGCAAGGGTGAACCATACGAAGAGGAAGAAGCCTGAGGCACAGGGTGCTGCAATAATGGTAAATAGTAGACCCAACATGAAGCTGAACAAATAGGGTCGGCTAGCCCCGCGGTTCTCATCATACAGCCAGTTCTCAACCCGATCTGGCAGTGTGATCTTGTAGATGAATGAGGGTGTACGGATCATGAACAGCCCAGCAAGTATCAGGATGGCACCCTGGATCTTTGCAAAAAGGGAGTAGTTGCTGATCAGAAAACTGCCGATACTGTTGGAAATGGCCCCGATAAACAGGAAGACAACCATGAGACCCAGGATAAGAAAGAAGGAGGAGAATATCACTGTCCTCCGTGACTGCTTGGTCTGCAAGATCATGGCAACATAGCTGGGCAACAGGGGAAATAAGCAGGGAGAGAATGCGGAGAGCAATCCCAGAATCAGATTGATCACTAGAAGTTCAGCTACTGCCATGAGTCTTCCTCGATTTTGATGATTATAGAGATTTGGCATTGCAAATAGAGGGACTGCACCAAATCCCAAATTTTTATGAGAAAGGATTGTCCAAGTATCGGAAATTCATATAACCCGTACTATGGAAATGGGTGTAGCATGGCGAGAATCCTCGGTGATCTGCTGACTATATTACTGGCTCTTATTCCGGCAACACTTGTCTTCCTTTCAGGCCTCTATGATGATATCCTCTACTACATGGTTATAGGTGGAGTGGGTCTGATCATCCTGATGAACTTACTGACTATAGTTTTGTCATCGGCAAACTCAGAGTCAGGATGGCTCTATCGATTTGATTTCATCGCAATGCTTGCCGGCTATTTACCCATATTCGGGTTTATCATGGGAGAGCTACTTGCTGCTGATGCCATTATCAGTGCACTCAATTGGAATGGCTTTATCTTCGGCTTCTATATCCTCTTCTCCGTCAGCCTCTTCATCCTCTTTGCATCAACAATGAGTAAGGTACCCCAATCTGTTGCCATGCTGGTTTCATTTCCCATTCTCATCGTGATCTTCGGGTCAAAACTCATTTTGGAACTTTGGAATATCTTCTTCCCACCACGTATGCGTGAACTGATACCATACCTGGAAGTTACACGTGAGCTGTTTCTCAACATAAGCATTGCTCTGGCCGATCCCAAACGACTGGAGGCAGAAGTTGCACTCGCCAGTCTCAATGATCTCAGTGGTCAGGTAGATGAATTAGCAGAAGGATATGCCATACGAAAAGGTGTGGGTCAGAGTATTGATGTGGGTCTCACAGTAGTTGTATTTGCCTTCCTTGGAGTTTTAAGTTTCTTGACAGACGACCTCGGTATCCCAACTGAGGTGATAGCTTTGCTCTTCGGTTCATTGGCTTTGGCACTCTCCACATTTGCAGGATTCTTTGGTCCATTCTATGGATTGGCGGGGGCTTGCAAAGAGTATACTCTCAAACATGGCAACTACCGGGCTGCTTCAATCTACAAGGTAATAGAGAATGTCTTCTCAATTCCATTCAATGTTGCTTCTGCCGGTTTTCTATTTCTCGACCTGCCGCCAATCGATGCAGATACACTCGAGGATTTCAAAGGTGAGCTTCAGGAACAGCTAGAAGAGGTAACAAGCAATATTTCTTCATTACTCGGTCGTGACAGAGGTGCTGTACCGAGGAAAACTCAGAAGATGATTGCTGCACTTGCAGGATCTGCAGAGACCAACCTTAACAAGCTTGATTTCCGAGATCTCCGTCAGGAGACAGCACGAGAATTTGCACTCACGTATTTCCAGCATGAATTTGCATGGAAGCCCTGGAACCGAAAAACAGCAGTTAAGGAATTTGCTCAGAAATACTATTTCGATCAGCAAACTGGTGAAGAGAACTTGATGCTGATTTCAGACAAGATCAGACTGGGTCAGACTGACGAGGATCTGGTCAATAATGTCATGGTAACCGCGGCACTGCGGAGTATTGTGATGATGGAAGAGAAATACCAATCGCGTCTCGCTGATCTGGAACTGGGTCAGACCTGTACCGGCCTCGCATTCGGAGCACGTCAATTCATCAAAGATCACTATAAGGTCGAGACTGCCTTCCAGAGATACTC
>JAEOUB010000114.1 GCA_016839545.1 Candidatus Kariarchaeota archaeon
CATTTTCTGCCAGGATCGATATTTTCTCTGCATAGACATCACCTTCGATCAATCCTGAGGAGCGACCCAGATATATTTCCTTGGCAAGTATACTCTCAGAGACATTCAAATGACCATCAATTTTCAAGACATCAGTGCTCCTAATTGACTGCACCTGTAACCGACCTGCAATTGAAATTGGAGAATCAGTGAGAAGATACTGTGAGACATACGCCCTACCACTGACGAGCACGCCGCCAGAACCGACTATGCTCTCATCAAACCGGGTCTTACCTGCAACTTTCAGAGTACCACCGAAGAGAGCCGGACCCATGAATCGACTGCTCCCCGCAATACTTGCTTTACCCGAGATCGCCACCAATCCTTTGAACGTGGATTGACCTGCCACACTCAGTTTCTGAGCAAGTAGATCGTCCTGTGAAGTCCCCTTGCCAGCCATATTTACTGCCCCCTCAATCTTTCCTCCTTCAAAAAAGGTCATACCAGCAACAGATATCCCTTTTTTTACCTTCAGATGGTCAAACTCGCTTTGGTCATAAGTTGCCATTACCTGATCATAGAGACTAATATCTGAACTGAACTCATCTAGAAAAGAGAGGAATAGAGACTTGGAACGATCCCTGTAAGAAACAGGAAGGTTTGACTCTGAGTCGTCGTCCATAAAACAGTACAATCAACCATCCTCAAAAGCTATTAGGTCTCTGAAGTCAAATTATACCACATTGGTCGAAACTGTCAAGTAGGGAATGAAAGTTGCAGACATATGATAATCAGGGAATATGAAAAGTACACCATACGCCCCCTTCAGATCGATGATACCGAGGAAATAATCGAGATCTACGAGACCATTACCGGAGAGAACGGCCCCGATGAAGATGATCTAGAATCCAGAATGGATTATGGAGATAGTCTCCTCTGCCTCGGAGCAGAGCAGAACGGTAAATTAATTGGGTTCATATTTGGTTCCACACGCCGGGGTGAGTTTGGTGAGACCGACATGATCGGTTGGGTAGGTTTGCTGGGAGTGCACCCTCAGTTCCGGAACCTCGAGATCGGTAGAAACCTTGGAATTGAACTGATCAATCAGTTCAGAGGCTTGGGAGTGAAGACGATCAGAACTACAGTGACCAACAATAATACATCTCTGCTTAAGTATTTCATGAACCTTGGACTGCAACCAGCCCCATGGACTATGCTAGAATTTCAAACTTACTGAAAACTGAAGGCAGACTCACAATGTGAACTGATAGGACATGATTTGCATTGAGGATGACGGGCAGGACAGATCGTACGTCCATGACTGATCAACAGATGGGTGATATCTACCCAATCCTCTTCTGGTATTATCCTCATCAAATCCTTCTCGATCTTGATTGCGGATTTCTCTGTTGTCCACCCAATCCGGTTGGCAATCCGGGTCACATGTGTGTCCACAGTGATGCCAGTATCCCCAATCTTGAACCCATTACCCATCACAACATTGGCAGTCTTTCGGCCAACACCAGGTAATGCTGTCAGAGCTTTCATCGAAGCCGGCACCGTCCCGTTGTGCTCCTCTACCAGTAGTTTTGCCATTTTGACAAGAGATTTGGATTTAGTGTTGTAGAGCCCGATAGATTTGATATAAGGTACGATATCTTCAGCGGTCGCGTCAGCCATTGTCTGAGGATCAGGATAGGCTGCAAAGAGAGAGGGAGTTGCCTTGTTCACCATCTGATCTGTAGACTGTGCGGAGAGCATAGTTGCTACCAGCAACTCAAATATATTCCTGAAGTCAAGTGAGATTTTCGAATCGGGGTGAGTTTCTTTGAGTATGCGGATAACAGACTCAACGTCCACTAAAATAACCTCGACACAAGAAGGCGTTCTCGTGAGGATTCCATCTTTTTGATCTCCTCCTCTTTCTCCTTGATTTTCTTGGCCTTCTCCCCATATTTCTGTTGGAGTTCCTTCAACAGGTTGGCCTTTAGTTTTCGATCTCGGGCGACTTTAGACTTTTTGTAGCGAATATTGCTCAGTTCTTCCTCTAACTGGAAATGATGCGATCCCGTATCTTTTAGCAATCGTTTTCGACTTAATTTCTCAGAAACTGTCAGTGTATCATATTCTGAGCGGATTGATTTGAACACGTCCCTCAGTTTCTCGTACTCGGCTTTGATTGACTCAGCCTCTCGTGTCAAATCGTCAATCTGTCCCCTGAAGTTAGTGATTGGCTCATCATAGGAGATGACATTCATGTAATCAGCTCGCAGTCTGTCGTAATACCGGGTAAGGAAATTTGTGGAAGAATACTGCTTCCTCTGACTGTGGTCTACTCCCGATTTTCGGGCAAGGTGTTCACTCAGGTCAGATAGATAGACTAGCGTGACCCCTTCCAGTTCTGAATAAGGTTCGGGAATGGAGGTAACGATGATTGAGGTGATTTCATCGATTGAATGCTTCTGCCTGATATAATCCTCTTTGATTGGTAACTTTCCTATTGCCTTCATGTAGTATTCCCGTCGGGAATCGGCACCATGACCAAAAATCCAGCCCCTCCAGAAGCTAAAGTCTTTGACCTCGATGGTTAACCAATCATCTTTGTGAAGAGTTGATTGTGCAATAATGTCAATCTCAGTAATGACATCGCCACCTTCCATGACAACATCTGTATTGGATTCGACCACACTCCAGTGACCAGAGTGCTCGATTACAGCACGAACTGCATTTTCAGCTCGTCTCGCCTTATCATCAAGGTGATCCCGATCGAAACCCATGAGAAACATGGTGAACATGGTCAATGCTCCCAGTCCAATATGAAACTCGATTTTATCGTCCTGCGAGTCAGCAATGACACACGCAACAAATCGTGGGCGTCTGTCCTTGTTGTTCTTGGGAGGTGTAAGCTTGGTAAGGATTTTAGCTGGTCGAGATGACCTGGTCAATCGCACCTTCACAAGACCCGAGGAATTCTGATCAGATTTTGAGACCAACTTGGAATGAAAGTCGAGAAGGTACTCCTGTTCTTCAACAGAGAGACTAGCCATTGCATGATAAAAAGGAAGAGGTGCCCGTAATAGCATAAGAATTGAATTTTCCCAGTACAGGTGCTTGACAATAGGGATCTTATTCACGGGGTCCATACTTCTCTGCTGTTTGGTCAAACGGGATTGGAGAAACCGTTTACGGGCAATATCCATCCGTGAGCCAGTAATATCGACGTTAAACGAGTTGAGTGCATCAAAATGAACTTTGCCTTGATCAGTTTCCACCAGTTTGCCATCCTCTTGGACGAGGAGATTGTTACGGATTGACTCCTTAAGCAGGTGGACAACCATCAGTTCAGCACCGTACCGACCAATTTCAGTTGCATCGACATCTAATGAATGTGATGTACTCTGAGCTTTCCAGTTCCATCCCTGTATTGCTTTAATGGCAACATCAAAACCTGTAAAGTTCGTAATCTCACGTAATGAGGGTGCTGCAGTATAATCCTCTCTCAGCTTCAGTAGAGCTAGGATCAAATCATGTTTGGGATGCTCGCATGCCAAATTGTATATGGCAGTTTTGATATCCTTCCATCGTTGATCCAAAAGAGAGGCTTCTGCTAGAGCCTCAGTTGAGGTGGCCATACAGACCCACCTGTCGATCTTGTTGACCAAGATCCTCCTGATCTATGATCAGCGGCGTTTGCACGAATTGTATGAGGTTTCGTGTTGTAGATGGGTGTATAGAGAGTTGTACCCGACTTTTCGGGTGCACATCCATAGTAATAGAGGATGTGGGTATTTTGATATCCATATGAATTATCAAGAGAAGTTGGATAAAAACTAGACGACTTTGCCACTGTTGATAATGAATCTAGAGGTTTTACATATTTACGCAGGAAGAACCATGTCAGCGTTGGTTGGATAGGGGGCAGGGACTCGACGAGTCTCTTTACCTTTGATTGCCCAGAAAATTTCACTGAACTTGTTAACACTCTCAATCAGATCGAGTGCTGCCTGTCGGCTAGCAGTTTGACGAGTCTTGGAGGCTTGGGACAGGATAGTTCTGAAGAGGTCAACCATAGTGGGGTGTTTCTCCTCAAGCCCTTTACCAGGTGCCAAGAAATCTCCAAAAATTACACGGATGTTGGTCTTGAGAGATTCTCCGTGCTCCTCCTTGGTTGCAATATAACGTGCAAATTTTACATTCTTCTCAGGATCAGAGGGATCTAGCCCTGCAATCAGATCCATCATTCTAAGAATGGTATGTGCATCAATTTGTGCAGGATAGGGGTCGTAAATACCACATGGTACGTCACAGTGAGCAAATCCTTGCTCTACGGTCAGAATTGATTTGATGAGTCGGTTAATCATAGTGATCACCATTCAGACATTGCTGAATTTTGGTTAAATCCTGATTGTGAATTTATTTTAATAAATTTTTGATGACGGTGATTGGCAATCCTATCGAAGATGTCTATTGAACCATTCAAGAATTGCCTTGTTTTGGCCCTCTCTGATCGGTAATGGCCCAATTCCTGAACCTCCGTGTGGAGTTTCTGGCATTCTTAGCATTTCTACCACACAACCTACTTCTTTCAGAACATTGTAAAATTGGTCTGATTGTTCAGCAGGACAGCGTAGGTCATTTTCATGTTGGATCATCAAGGTTGGGGTTGTACAGGTGTGAGCATATGTCAATGGAGAGGATTTCCTGTAAATTTCAGGAATCTCCCAGGGTAAGCCATTCATTTCCTTCCTGGCAAACCATCTGCCGATGTCAGAGGTACCATAGAAACTGTTCCAATTGGTAACAGGGTTTTCGGGGATCGCAGCCTTGAACCTGCGAGTCTGACCCACTATCCATGAAGACAGGTTCCCTCCTCCAGAAATCCCAAAGCAACCCAACTTGTTCATATCAGCGAGTTCAAGATCAATCGCATAGTCAACGCCTGCCATCAAGTCAAGGTAGTCATGATTACCCCAATCACCGATGATCCTGGTGGAAAATGCGGAACCATAACCCGTTGATCCGCGATGATTCACCATAAGTACGGCATATCCTGCACCGCACAAATAGTGGGCTTCCCACTGGAATATATTACCCCAACCCGCATGTGGCCCACCGTGGATATTAAGCAGGGTGGGAAATGGACCTGTCCCCTGGGGGAGCATGATCCAACCTTCCACCTCAACTCCATCTGCACCATTGAACTTCAGATGGCGAATAGTGGGTAGCTGTTTCGACGAAAGAAGTTCTGCATTCAACTGGGTAAGGGCTGTAGATGTACCGGAAACCGTGTTATGAACATATATGTCAAGAGGTCGGTTCAAATCAGAACTGACATAGAATATATTGTCACCTACAACCTCACGAAGGTAATTCGCCTGATCCCCACCAATAACAGTTGTAATGGAACCAGTTGAGAGATCAATTTTTCTGATCTCAATATTACCCCCTACCTGTACATTTGCATACACCATGTTGTCTTGAACAATCAATTTTGGCATTCGAGCTTCAAATGTGGGCATGCCTGCCTGAAGCCCACCACTAACTCCGTACAGGTCATCCGAGGTCACATTCCTTACTTCATTTGTCATAATATCCAGATGATAGAGATCAGATTTTGTTCCGATAATTGCATCTGGATCAGACCCAACAAACACGATTTTGGTATCTGATACCCAGGCACTTTGGGTGACGTAATGATGAGTCAATTGTCTCACCTCTTTCGATTCAAAATCGAAAAGGTGTAATTTCGGGTAGATACCCATCACCTCCTCGGGGAGAAACATAGAGTGAACGAGTAATTTGGTCTTATCGGGTGAGAGGAGGACTTGGATATGACTGAAATCATTCTCTGTGAGACATGTCAACTCCTCTGTATGCAGATCCAGAGTATAGATATCCTGGATGATGTCTTGAACATATCCAAGAGCATCCATTCGAAAGAAGGGTCTTTGAACCCTGTAAGGTAACTTGGGGTCTCTGGGTTTGGTATCGCGTGCTGCAGTGAAAACTATTCGACTAGAAGAGAGCCATACTACTTGACTTGCAGCTCCATTTTGAAGTGACGTCAGCTGTTTTGACTCACCACCTGCAAAGTCTAAAAGGTACAATTGGGGTTTTTCATCTCTTTTTGCAGCATAGATAACCCTTGTACCATCGGGCGACAAGGATGGATTGAATTCTGAATGTCCAAATGTAAGTTGTCGATGTTCATTGTTTCGATGGTCAAGAACCCACAGGTTAGTTACTTCCTTTTGATGAAACTCGCCATCAATATCATTCTCTTTGTATAAGACACGAGTGTATACAATCCTGTCACCAGTTGAAGAGATATCAAGTGCTTTGATATGGTTGAACTTATAATAATCCTCTATCTCTAAAGTGGGTATCATGTCTGCAGGTTCCAGATACGATATAAAATCCTATGCTGTAATGCAAGACAGAATGACGAGCTTCAGGTTATTTCGCCATTCCATTTATTAATCGCCCACGTCTAATTTCTCAGACTCAAAATCTTAAAAATGTTCCAATTCTACCTAGTATATCCCGTTCAGACTAGGTGTTTAAGACACGGTGTGAAATCAGTGACCTTATAAAAGTCTGAAAGAGGGTCGAGAATGAGGCTAAATTTCATGTCAGAGCAAAGTATGAATGAAGAGAGAGTCCAAGGTGGATTAAACTCCGGCCCACCCGTTGATAAGGACGTAGTGATGGCTGTAAGGCAACTACGTAAATATTTCCCAATCGAAGGTGGTTTCTTTATAAAGAGGAAAATTGCAGATGTCAAAGCTGTTGATGGTGTTTCGTTTGATTTGAAAAAAGGAGAAACACTTGGTGTAGTAGGAGAGTCAGGATGTGGTAAATCCACCCTGGCAAGAGCAGTTACATTCCTTGATAAACCATCTGCTGGCGAAGTATGGTTCGATGGTGAGGATCTGAGATTGAAGACACCCAAAGAACTTCGATCAAATGCAAAAGACCTGACACTTGTGTTCCAAGACCCTGCTGCGGCTTTGGATCCTAGGTTCACCGTGATGCAATCAATTCTGGAACCTTTAGAAATTCATAATCTCGTAAATGAGAGAGAAAAATATGGTATCGTGAGAGATCTGCTCATTCGAGTTGGTCTATCCCCTCACCATGCATATCGTTACCCTCACGAATTATCTGGTGGACAGCAACAGCGAGTTGGAATTGCCCGAGCTCTGACACTCCAACCCAAAGTAATTGTCCTTGATGAGCCGGTATCCGCTCTTGACGTATCTGTACAGGCTTCAATTATCAACTTGTTAGTCAGACTTCAAGATGAACTTGGATTTGCATATGTTTTCATTGCTCACGATCTATCTGTCGTAAAGAAAATTAGCCACAGGCTAATGGTGATGTACCTGGGTAAAATCATGGAGATTGGTCTCAGTGATGCAATTTACAAGAAGCCTATGCACCCTTATACACAGGCGCTAATGTCTGCTGTACCGGTACCTGATCCCACAATCAAGATTGAGCGTATCCACCTCAAAGGAGAGGTACCCACTCCAATCAATCCACCAGCTGGATGCAGGTTCTGTACCCGATGCAGATACGTCCGACAGCTGTGTTTCCTTGAGGAACCCGAGCTCAAGTCGAATGGTCCTGACCAGTATGTCTCCTGTCACTTTGCAAAGGAGATTGCTGAGGGAACTCACCTCCCTACTGAGAAACTCGCAGATGTGGACAAAGAAGCAATTGCATCATCAAGCTAAGATTTGGGGATAACATCTTTACCATAACTCAACCATTTAGGGGTCCTAAAATTAAGGAAAAGAAGTCAATATTCATTGCCACTCTCTATCCTTTCGCTCATACAGACGACCTCCCATCCCTCCTTCAGGATACAAGGCAGAGTCTAAAAAAAGCCACACATTATGCGTATGCATATCGTATTTTGCGTGATGATGGCACAGTTATTGCAGATTGTCACGATGACGGTGAGGTCCATAGAACGGCAGGTGAGCCCATACTAAATGTTCTAGGGCAGATGAAGGTGGTCAATGTATTGATGGTCGTAACACGATATTATGGAAGGATACAACTTGGACCAGCAGGACTGACTAGGATGTACTCAGGGACAGCAAGGGATTTACTCAACAATATTGAGTTAGAGGAAATTAGTTACTGAACTTCCGCATGAGTGCCTCTGCTGGTCCATGATCATGTTTTTTATCCCAGTAAATCGACAAAAGACTACATACACTGAAGAATGAAACTGCCATAATTATCGCTGCTAACAATTGGATCTCCAAATCACGGAGCACATATGCAAGACCTATAGCAGGGATGGCATGTGCCAGATATATGCTTAACGCATACCTGCCAATCACATCCAGTTTAAGCAGACGACCGATTGTATCGAAACGTAAGATCAGGGATAGCACAATAAAAGTGGATCCCATTACTGACATCATAAACCAATGGATTGGAGGGTACGGATCCACTGACTGACCGAAGGCAAGAGGGAGAAGAAACAAAGTAACACCAATTATGAATAGTGGGACCAAGGTTCTTGTCCTCTGCAGATCAAGACGAGATAGGAGTATCCCGATGATAAGGAGTGAAATCCAGGGGAACACAGGATAGAAGCCATTCCAGAAAACACGAAGTAATGTACCTCCAACAATTCCCTGAATCGTATCAGTTTCCACCCGGAAACCCTGGCGATATTCTGGAGAGATCACCAGGGAGAACAGGTATGGAAGTCCGATCGTAATGGCCAAGAGAACCACCGAGGGAAGCCAGACGAGAATGAGACCCAATAGAAAGTAAAAAGCATAGAAATGGATGATATCTGCCCACCAAATCAATCTGTGAAGTAGACCAATTATTAGAAAAAATATGATCCTCCTCGGAATCACTTTGAGGAACTTTTCTTTGCTGTAGGAGTTCTGCATAAGACCCAAACCAATTCCAGCTAGAATGACAAAAATTGCGGCAAATCTACCCTCCAAGGCCCTCATCAGTCCCACAAGTAAATCCGATCCGTTATCAGAGCTCTTGAAGATGAATTTGTAATTGATGACTATCATACCCATTATGGCAACTGATCTACCTGCATCAAGACCTTCAATCCTACTCACAAGTAAAATGAAGGCACCCCTCTGTAAAATGTATGGATCTATTTAGAGGTCATAGGATTGTTTGCTAATAGGATCTGAGTCTCTTTCAACCTGGAGATAGTAGGAGGCAGAGTCTTAAGGTCATTGTTTTCAAGATTGAGAATCTCAAGTGTCCTCAGTGCACCAATTGTGGCAGGTAATTGCCTCATGATGTTATCATTGAGGTGGAGTTCCTTGAGATGAATTAGATGGAAGATATTCTCAGGAATTTTTCGGAGACGGGAGTTGGAAATACTCAGGTACTCGAGGTTCTCTAGTTTACAGTACTCCCGTGGTAGATCTGTATTTCTTGCATCGGTAATTATCAAGACTTTGAGGTTAGTATTCCGATGAATGGCATGGGGCAGCATTTGCGGATTGAAGGCAAGATATGTCAGTGAAGATAGCTCTTGCAAAGCATCGGCATCCTCCATCGGTACTCGCTGTATACAAGAAAACTCCATCAGTTTCGTCAACCGATGGAGAGCTTCTGGTAACTCTAGAATTATATTTTCAGAAATTTTTAGGGTTTGAAGTTCAGAAAGATCAAGAATCTGAGGTGGAAAAACACCAAAATTATTCAGTGTAAAGTCAAGGATATTGAGGTTCTTCAATTGAGAAAATCCTGAAGGGAGAGTTGTGACAAGGTTTTTCGACAGATTCAACACGTTGAGACTAGATAGATCTGCAATGTTGTCGGGTAATTTCATTATCTCATTATCAGCAAGATCTAGGACTTCCAATTGTTTTAATTCCAAAACTGCTTTTGGTATAGATTTAAGTTTGATTGACCTGACCCGAAGAACCCTTAGATGTTTCAGGTTTCTAATCGAGGGAGGGATACTTTTGATTTCAGGGTTGCTTTGAGTATCGATGACCTCCATATGTGGAAAATTTTCAATTACTTGATTGAAAAATAAAAACACCTTTGGTTCGATAAACTCGGTCACCTGGTCTTTCGCATTGAATTTTGCAAATTTCCTCGGAGGGAGCTTGTGGGTTTCTAACAGTCCTTTCTCTGAGAAATTCCTGATAATAGAAGCCACCATATCGAACTCAGATGACACTATCTCGGATATGTTGTCTGATCTATTTAAATTTACAGTCTCTGAGAGCTCTAATCAACGACTTGTACCCCTTTCCAGAAAGCAACTAAGTTCTTGATCTGTATAGAGGCTTCAGAGGGAGTATGATAAACCCAAGCAGCATTCTTGTTCTCTTTTCCATCAACTGATACATTGTAATAGTTGGCAGTTCCCTTCCAGCTGCATACAGAGGTGTGGGATGATGCATTAAAGAACTCTATTTTCAGTGAAGAGGAAGGGAAATACACATTACCCTCCAATCGCTCAATTTCTGAGACATCTGCCTCTGCTATCACTTTGCCATTCCATATTGCCTTTGGCATATCATAAGATAGGCGGATTTCTATTTAATCACTAGCTAATAACTAGAAAAGTCAGATGTTGGGAAGATTTGCCCATGAAAAGATAGATTAAAATTGCAAATTGGGATAGGTAGAATAATGTTCTGTCCAGAATGTGGAACAAAAAGTGATGGAAATTCATTTTGTGGAAATTGTGGAACGGTATTGAACCGAGGTGGACAGCAACCTCAAGTGCCACCTCAAAATGAGCAAATACAACCTACTGGAGTAACACAGGCCTCTCAACCAGTACCCCAATCAACTCGGTACATGGCAGGTCAAGGTTATCAACCGGGATACCAACCAGGTTACCAACCTATGGTTTCGGGTCCTGACGCATGGAAGATGATTCCCCCAAATAGCGCACTCAATGTGGTCATTGTCCTTCAATGGCTTTCTTTCGGAATTGCTTTGCTTGGAGTCTTTCTTGGTGCTGCATGGGTCTTTGGAGGATTCGCCGGAGGTGCAGGTCTCTTCGATGAATTTTTCTATCTCATAGGTATGATCTTGCTTGGGTTAGGGTTGGTAACGGCACTTATTGCCTTTTACTTTGCAAGAGGACTGAGGAGATACAATAATACTGCGAAAACGATCCTGCTTGTACTTACCTCCTTGGGTCTATTATCTAACCTGTACTCTCTGTTGACCTTTGGATCATTACCCTGGCTGTCCCTTCTAATTGGAGGATACACAGTCTATGTCTTGGCATTTCACGAGGAAACTAAACTTCAGTTTGCAAGATATAACGGATCAATGTAACGAATTATGCAGTTTTCACAGCTTGGTCTTTCTTGTACTCCTCGAGTTGAGTACCATAGAGGAGACATCTTACCATATGACCAGGTTCATCCTCAATGAGATCAGGGATGACTTCAGAACATTCAGGCATAGCTTGTGAGCATCGTGGGTGGAACCTGCATCCATCTGGAGGAGATATCAGATTAGGAATGGTTCCGGGGATGGTAATAAGCTCATCACCACGGTCCGAATCAATAGAAGGGATGGCACCAAGTAGACCTTGTGTATAGGGGTGCTTTCTCTTCTTGAAGACACTGAACACATCTGAGAATTCGACAATGTTTCCAGCGTACATGACTGCTACCTTATCGACCATAGCTGCGATTACACCCATGTCATGGGTAATCAGCAGAATCGCCATATTGAAACGGTCTCTCAGTGTTCTCATCAGATCAAGAACCTGGGCCTGAATGGTTACATCGAGAGCAGTTGTTGGTTCATCTGCAATCAAAAGGTCAGGGTTACAGGAGAGAGCAAGTGCGATCATCACACGCTGTCTCATACCACCTGAAAACTGCCATGGGTAATCGTCAAGTCGCTTGCCTGCATCAGGTATACCCACAAGTTCTAGCAGAGTCTGGGTCTTCTCCAAAGCCTCAAGCTCATCAACTTGCTGGTGGAGCTTAATTGCCTCTGCAATTTGGTCACCTATGGTCAGAACAGGATTTAAAGCGGTCATTGGATCTTGGAACACAACAGCAATCTGATTACCACGAATAGTTCTCAGATCGGACTCTGGCATGTTGACAAGACTTTGACCTCGGTAAATAATATCACCTGCAACGATCTTTCCTGGAGGTTGGGGAATTAGACCCAAGATAG
>JAEOUB010000115.1 GCA_016839545.1 Candidatus Kariarchaeota archaeon
AAAAGTCATAGCTTTTGATCTCCAATCCCCACAGAATGCCTCGTATCTTGATCTTGGTCTCAGCAAATCGGTCCACCGCAGCAGATATTCCTGCTCTACGGTACATTCCTGCACTGACACCAACCTCTGCCTCACTGACAATCCAAAGCTGAGAATTGATGACCTGAGCAGATTTGGCTGCCATCAATGTAATATTGGGATCCTCAATTGCTAGTATCAGGCCCCTGGCATACTCTAGATTCAACTTACGCAGTTCACGTGGATTGGAGATATCACCCTGAATGGCAACGTAGTCATCATCACGTGCTGCCTGGATGTTGCCCATCTCGGTGTCCACAATAACAAGGGGAATACCCCAAGAGTGGAGGTAGGGGGCAATACGCCTACCAATATCAGAATATCCCCCAATTACAACATGGTCCTCCATTACTTTTATCGCCTGTTCATAACGAAAATCATGGTTGAGAGAATTCTGAACAATTCTGTTCCCAATTGAATTGATTGATAGAGAGATGATCCCGATACCCAGAATAATGATGGCCATTGTTATTCGTCGACTTGCCAGTTGAGTCGGATAGAGATCACCATACCCAATTGTGGTGAGTGTGGCTAGTACAAACCACAGAGCGTCCTCATATGTCCAGTCCACCTCTATCCGAAAAATAGCGTATGCACCACCGAAATAAATGGATAGAATTGCAATGACGGGAAGACTGATTTCCCGTAGAATCTTGCGGATTATAAGGAGCCGGGGGAGTTGAACCACAGATATGGTCTTCATTCAGCATATTTGTTCCTTTCGTCACTTCAAGGTACTGTGAATAACTGGAGAGAGGAGAGTTCCTGCTATTCCCGATTTCTTTATTATCAAGGTAATGATGGGAAGCCTATGGCTGATGACCCTGATGTATCAGGACGAATTAGTAAGTTCTTTGATGCTGAGAGTAGATCGTATGGAAAAAGGTATGATAAAGATGGTATCCCGACGAGCATGCAACAGCAGGTGGATGCCATTGTTGAGGCAGGGTCGAAATTGGCACTAGATGTTGGATCTGGACCTGGAAACCTTGTCATAGAATTGCTCAAGGGAGGTATCCCTCATGTGATAGGATTGGATCTCTCTGAAGATATGAACACGGTAGCAAAGGAAAGACTGGGACAAGAGGATCTTTCAGACAGAGCAACGTTCTATTATGGCAGTTTTCTTGATGTGGATCTTGAAGAGAATCCTGATGCTATCAGTCTTCACCGGGTGCTGTGCTGCCATCCAGACAGGGAAGGTATGCTGGCCAAATCGGTGAGCTATAACCCTGAAATTATCACATTGTGTATACCACGGGATTGGAAGATAGTAAGAGCACTCCTAGGAGTTGTAGGCATTATTGCCAAACTTCGGAGCTCTTTTCGACCGTTCGTGCACACCCAGCAATCGATCAATACCCAGCTGGCTTCTGATGGATATGGTCTGATCAGCCAGCACAAAGGATTCTGGTGGGTAACTTCTACCTACAGGAGAACAGGTGAATGATTGGTCTAGAAGAATTCGAGCAGGTCTGGGAGAGGATCAAACCCTATGTGGATACGACTCCTCTTCGGTACTCATCATGGCTCTCTGAGTTGGTTGGTGGAGATATCTACCTGAAGTATGAGAACCTCAATCCAGGAAGAAGTTTCAAGATTAGAGGGGCAACCAACGCACTGCTCTCTCAGGATGAATTGCCAAAGACGGTACTTACTGCCAGTGGAGGAAATCATGGATTGGGGGTGGCAATTGCAGCTCAGCGATTGGAACTTCCATGCCATGTGGTGCTTCCCAGTTCCACTTCACCCTATCGTGTAGAGTTGCTGGAGAAACTCGGGGCATCTGTCACACTGCATGGTGCTGCATGGGATGATGCCAACCGATTGGCATTACAGCTAGCTGAGGATCCGGAGCAATTCTATATTCATCCCTTTGCAGATCATGCGGTCATTATGGGACAGGGAACCATAGCCCTGGAACTGCGAGAACAGCTGGATAATTTCGATGACATGGGCAACCTGGTGGCTTCAGTAGGAGGAGGAGGTCTCCTGGCAGGGAGTGCTCTGGCACTTGAAGCGATGGGGCATCAGTCCCGCATTGTGGCCGTGGAGACACAGGGTGCAGATAGCCTGGCACAATCGCTAGATGCCGGTCAGCTTGTGGAACTGGAGGCTATCACGTCGATTGCCAAGACACTGGGGGCAAGAAAGACTACAGAGTATATCCTGGAGACAATGCAGAGGTTGGTGAGTGACATGCGTGTGATCACAGACAGGCGTGCTGTGGAGATGATCTTTGAGTTTCTGGACCATGAGAAAATGCTGGTGGAACCTGCTACCAGCTGTTCAGTGGCTGCCGTGCTGGATTATCCAGAACAGTTTGCAGACAGGACATCTGTGATCATAGTCTGTGGCAGCAATGTTTCTTACAGTGAGGCACTGGCATGGAAATCGGAATTTTTGGATGGCTGAAATCCGAAGGCATTTAGACAGTCTCTACTGATGAAAGCTATGGACAGCCAGCAACAGGAAGTCTACGATACATTACTGGAATTATTACACTCCATCAAGAGTGGCGATGTTGAGACCTACACGAAATTGAGCTCTGACGAGCTGACCTGTATTGAGCCGGAAACGGGTGGTCATCTTGTGGAGGGACTGCCATTTCACACCTTCCTTGTGGAGAGATCGCCCAAGGATAAAGAGTATCACATTGAGGTGGTCAATCCTGCCATTCGAGTCTATGGAGACACAGCCTATGCCGCCTATACTTTGACCAATTCCTTCTGGAAGGGAGAGGGAGCTACCTTCTCACAGTTCCAGGAGACGCGGATATTCAGAAAGATTGAGGGAACCTGGGTAATGGTCCATTTTCACAGGTCATGACGTCAGATAGCACAATATGTGTGACTCACCCTGTGTCTCACCCTGTGTCCTACCTTGTTTGTCCCACAAAGTAGTCCGTACTATGAAGAACTTGTTCTCTCAGGCATTGTACACCCTCTTTTAATAATGGTACCAATGATATTGTATGGAAGTACAACTTGAATACAACCACGCAATCCAAGAACATGAGACCGTAGCTGTCTCAGCATCAAAATCCACTGATCTCAAAGCAGTGGGTATCTACTATCTGCTGACTTTTGTCTTTACCTGGTTCTTTTGGGGTGGAGAGGCTCTCTACCATGAGGGGATCATAGCACCACCATCCTGGTTCCTGTCCATTGTCGAAGGAGGTAACCCTGCAGCCTGGGGTCCCTTTCTAGCAGCTTTTCTGGTGGCTCTCCACTCTGAGGGACGATCTGGGATGATGGGCCTGCTCCGGAGGGCATGGAACCGCAAGTATTCCAGGAAATACGGGGTA
The DNA here is from genome assembly GCA_016839545.1 of Candidatus Kariarchaeota archaeon. Taxonomy (GTDB): domain Archaea; phylum Asgardarchaeota; class Heimdallarchaeia; order Heimdallarchaeales; family Kariarchaeaceae; genus Kariarchaeum. The sequence continues at coordinate 3,386 of JAEOUB010000115.1, forward strand.
TTTGCCATCTTCTCCCTACCAATCGTGATTGGTGGGGCAATGGCCATCGGGATGGTCTTTGGAGACCATATGCCTGAGCTACCCTGGTACAACAACTACCTGCTACTGATTGTCATGCCCATCGTGGTTCTCTTCATTGCTGGCCCCCTGCAGGAGGAATTTGGCTGGAGAGGTACCGTCCAGACCCGACTGCTACCCCATTTTAATAAATGGTTGGTGGGCCTGTTCATTGGCTTCACCTGGGCACTCTGGCACCTGCCCCTGTTCTGGATCCCTGGAGTCTTTGGCTACTACAACGAGCCCATGTGGGGAACCTTCCTGTCGACCATG
>JAEOUB010000116.1 GCA_016839545.1 Candidatus Kariarchaeota archaeon
CCGAACATGAACTTATAGAGTTCCATGTCAGAATAGCCGAATGACCCTCTCTTCAGCTCCTTGTCTGCATCAGTATGGATTGCGGACATCTAATTCTCACCCTCCATCTCAATTTTCTCCTGTGACCAATCCATGAATTTCACCTGAGTATTGACCGCATTAATGAAATCCCTGTAGATCCCTGTTTGATTGATTAGATCTGCATGTGTACCATTTTGAACTATATGACCATCATCAAGGACCACTATTCGATCCACAAACTTCAACGAGGATGCCCTCTGAGAGATGATAATCGTGGTCCTGTTCTTGGAGGCTTCCTCAAGATTTTGCATGATATATGCTTCAGTCTGGGGGTCCACAGCACTCACCGAATCATCAAATATGAGGATCTCTGGGTTTTGTAACAGAACTCTTGCTATTGTGACTCTCTGTCTTTGACCACCGGACAATGTCACACCCCGCTCTCCTACAATTGTTTCGTAATCTTCCTCGAGTGTCATAATGAAGTCATGGATCTGAGCTGCTTTAGCTGCAGCAATGACCTCTTCACGTGAGGCATAGGGTCTTCCAAATGCGATATTATCATGAATGGTCATTGTGAAAAGGAAAGCATCCTGATGCACAATTCCGATATGTTTCCTCAGAGACCTCAGTGTCTGAGTTTTAACATCATGTGAGTCAATCAAGACTCTGCCTTCACTTGGATCGAAAAGTCGGGGTATCAGATTAATCAGAGTAGACTTACCTGCACCAGTCTGTCCAAGCAATGCGATTTTCTCTCCTTGTCGGATTTTCAAGTTGATATTATGTAATGTATGGTTAGAACCCGGATAAGCAAATGAAACATTCTCGAAGGTCACCTCTCCAGAAACATGTTCAAGCTTGGTGGCATCAGGTTCATTTGTGATGGAAACCTCAACTTCAAAGATCTCGTTAAGTCTGATAGCTGCTGAGTTTGCATCTTGTGCAATAATTCCCACCCAGCCAACAAATCTTCCAGGAACTGCAATTTGCAATGCTAAGAGCATGAACGCAATAAAATTCCCTGCTGTGATTGAATCTATTGAAACAAGGTAACCACCAATGAATACAAGGAAGATCAAAGCAGAGCCGATGATGAAAATTATTCCGGGTTGCATCTGACCTCTTACTTTAGCTCCTTTGAGGGATGCCTCGTAAAATTCTTGATTCTTTACATTGAAGATCTGGATCTGCTCCTGCTCTCGACCAAATGATTTGACAGTGTGAATACCACTGAGGTTTTCAGCCATGACCTCACTCATCTCACCGTATTTTTGGCGAGTATTGTAGAATATTTGTCTGTTCCTTGCACTTGATGAGGTCACAATTTTGTAAATGACCACTGGAATGATCATATAGGCAGCACTGAGATAGAATGGTCCATAATTTCCACTCGAGAAACTCTCTACACCCAGAAGAAACATAGAACCGATTGCACCAATGAATAGAAAAGTGACAAGAACTGTGATACGGTACGCCCAAGTAAGAATATCTCGAAGAGAATAGACTTCTTCCACAGATCTTGCCATTATTTGTCCCGTGGTTTCTTTGGAGTAGAAATCCATTTCTTGGTTCTGCAACTTGATGAAGAGATTTTGGCGGATATCGAATATTACACGCTGAGCAAATTGCACTCCTGCGAACCTTTGAGCAGATTGTGCAAATAGATCAAGGACTACAAGGCCAACGAGAAGGAAAAAAGCATCTCTCAGGCTTCCTTTATCTAAGGTGACAAGAACAGTGTCAATCACCCGACCAACTGTAAGGGGAATATACGTCTGGGCAATTGCAGCGATGATGGCAGTGATATTGAGTCCAAAGAACCAACCTTTGTGGTTCTTTACGTATGGACTAAGAAATTCTAAAAGCTCGTGAACACCCGATTTACGCACCCGCTCAAGTTCAGTATCATCAATAGCCATTTCTAATACAATCTGCTCGATTTTTCTTCTATTAAAACGCCTTTCAAAGCAGTCAATTAGCCAAGTAAAAATTGTGGAAATATATTGAGATTGCATTCTCAAGGATTAAGAAAGTCGGCTCTTTTCATCTTCCCTTTCAAATACCATCTTGGCAATTTCTAATGCATCGAGCACAAGAGGGAACCCAATGAACATTGAGAGATGGAGAAAGAGTTCAAGTATCTCTGTGCGTGAAATCCCAATATTTCTTGCAGCTATGATATGAGATCGTAGTTGAGGTTTGAGATTGAGCTGAGTCAACACGGAAATAGCACAGATTTCCCTATATTCCAATTTCAATCCTGTTCTTGGATAAACGGTACCATAGGGTACTTCCTCGAGAAACTCAGCAAATATTGGATCCAGATCCCTAACTCGATTAAGGATTCTTTCCCAATTGTCACCATACATCTTTCCAGCTACTTCTTCTGCATCTGCCTTGCGTGTATCTTTATCTCTGAGTAAATCCGTCATAAAACAATCTTGAGATATGTCTTCTTATACTGTGGGATATTTACCAACTTTCAACACGGAATGCGTTAACGGTGACAATCCTTTTGAGCCCGCCAAATATGAGGAAAATGATGACCAAGTATACCATCGCTACCATTCCAGGAGATGGAATTGGTAAAGAGGTCACTGCAGAAGCTGTAAAAGTTCTTCAAGCTATTGAGGCAGCCAGTTCTTTGGATTTTGAATTTATCAATATTGAAGGTGGTGGACAATACTATCAGGAAACAGGAAAAGAATGGGAAGATGGTTCCTATGAAATCTGTAGAGACGATGCAGATGCCATATTACTTGGAGCAGTAGGTTGGCCTGGCTCTCGTCTACCAGATGGTGGGCTTGCTGGTGCTGGCATAGTATTTGGACTCCGGTTCGGTCTTGATCTGTATGCGAATGTTAGACCAACTAAACTGTATCCCGGGGTTCTGCATACTGTACACGGTGAGAGGAAACAAGTTTGGGAACCAGGTAAGGTTGATCTTGTGACGGTCAGAGAAAACACAGAGGGGCTCTATGCTCCTATTAGAGGTATACTTGATAGAGGAGAGGTAGAAGAAGTAGGGATTGATACCAGGATTATAACGAAAAAAGGCTCTGAAAGAGTGATAAAGTATGCTTTTGAACTGGCTATGAGAAGATCAGGTGCACCGCAGGATCAGACAAAACGTGTAACCTGCGTCGATAAGAGCAACGTCCTGAAAGGAGATCAGATGTATCGTCGTATATACGATAGAATCGCTGAAGGATACCCAGATATTGAAAAGGATTATGCATATATTGATGCATACCTTCAATGGCTGGTTAGAAACCCTGATTTCTATGATGTTATTGTTACTAGCAATATGTTTGGTGATATTTCCTCAGATTTGGCTGCAGTTTTAGGTGGCTCTCTGGGAATGGCTGCTTCAGGTAACATAGGTGACAATCATGGTTTATTTGAACCAGTTCATGGTTCTGCTCCAAAGCATGCGGGAAAGAATCGCACGAATCCTATTGCTACTGTAATATCGGCTGGTATGATGTTGGACTTTTTAGGAGTAAAACACAAAGACGATGAGGCATTGAGGATGAACACCATAATTGATGAATCTGTGTCTGCCTTGCTCAAAGAGGGCAGCACACTAACCTATGATCTTGGTGGAAATTCATCAACTTCACAAGTCGGGGATGCACTTTCCAGTCTTGTTACTCAAACTCTGGAGTAATTTCGAATGGTGGGCATTCTTGTTCATGGTGGGGCCGGAACTATTACTGGAGAGGCAAGACGTCAACTTTCAGCAGATGGTTGTGATACGGCAGCTAGAGAAGGATATGAACTACTCAAATCTGGAGCCTCAGCAGTCGAAGCTGTGAAAAAAGCAGTAGAAATCATGGAAAACCTACCTCAATTCAATGCGGGTTATGGTTCTGTAATTACAGAAGATCAGACAGTAGAAATGGACGCTATGTTAGTCGATGGTGCAACTGGATCCCTTGGAGGGGTTATGGGTGTCTCACGGATCAAGAATCCCATTCTTCTATGTGATACTATTAGGAAAGAAAGTAAACACATCTTATTTGCTGGACAAGGAGCCGAAAAATTTGCAGAAAAACATGGTTATGAACTGATTAATCCGGAGGAATTGATTACAGATAGAGTTAGGGAGAGATACCATAACTGGATCAAACGTAGGGAAAATGACAGTGTTGACCCTGAGGGCCGAGATAAATATGGTACTGTTGGAGCAGTAGCCATCGATAATCAGGGTCGTCTGGCTGCCGCAACCTCAACTGGTGGTACTTTGGGCAAAGTAGTAGGTAGGATCGGTGATACCCCCTTATTTGGTGCAGGAACGTATGCAGACCAAGAGATTGCAGTATCTGCAACTGGAGTAGGAGAATACATAATTCAAGGAATGGTTGGAATTGAAATTGGATACAGAGCCAAGCAAACTGACCTGTATTCAGCTGTGAAAGAAGTCTTGGATGTCACAAATGAGCGTTTTGGACCACTTGGAGTCATTGTAATTAATGCTGCAGGAGAATTAGCTTTTCACAAAACAACAAAAGATCTTGCCTATTCATTTATGAATGAGTCCGGAATCGGAAACTTCCTGGATAACGAATAATCATCCATTTATTAATTTAAACACCATCCAAGAGGAAGATATTATACAGGAGAATTAAACCATGATCAGATGACTACTCAGGCGATAAAAGAAGTGCTGGAGAACGGTGTCTGCCCCGTATGTCAATCAGAAGTTATTACAGATGAACAGATGAAGGAATACATGTGTGAAAATGATAGAAACCATTTTCATCTTGAACTGTCGTTTCATGGTGGTGAGAAGATCTCGGCCAAACTTAACGGTAAACCAGTAGACCAGGATGACCTTGATCAGATTGATTGGTAGCATCTGGCACCTTTTATGATACTAGTGACTATAACAATCTCTTTTACCACCTTCACGTAGGGCTAGATATGCTTGATCCTCTAATCATTATATTACTATTAGTCCTGGGTGTTCTCTTTGCGATTATTGCGACATTAGTAGGTATAGGTGGAGGGTTACTGTATGTCCCATCCCTCATTTTTCTGTTCTCGATAGATACGATCAATGCAACATTAATCTCATCTTTTGTGATTGTATTTACTAGTAGCTCTGGTTTTCTCAAGTATCGTCAACAGAAACGGATAGACATGAAAACCGCTCTGATATATCTCAGCTTAGCAATTCCAGGATCGGTATTTGGTGGATATGCAGCAGAACAACTTGATGGGACACTTCTGAAACAAATTTTTGCAATATTAGTTGGTATCTCAGCCATTAGAGGAATACGAAAGATCTATATGAACTCCAAGACTGTTTCTGATTCCAATGAGCGAGAAGCTGAAAGCACACCCAAATTGCCCCCAAACAGAAGGATTGTAGATATACAAGGAGAAGTCTATGAATACAATATTAAACTGAATTACGGGATGATTTTCGCATTTCTCGGGGGTTTCATTGCAGGACTGCTAGGAGTTGGAGGTGGTATTATCTTTGTACCGCTACTCAACGTCATCTCAGGTGTTCCCATTCATGTTGCTGTGGCCACTTCTACGACAATGATTGTATTAGTCTCCACTATTGCCGTTATCACGAGATTCACTGAAAGAAGTCTTACAGGAGAATTGGATTTGGAATTAATATTCAGCTATGGTATTCCACTTGCATTGGGTTCAATTATCGGTGCCTACATAGGTGCAGCGAAGGTTAAAGACATTAACTCGGAACAATTGAAATTTCTGTTTTGGGTGGTCGCACTGATTGCATCCCTCCGAATGTTCTTTGGATAGTTATTGTCCGATTATTTTGATTTTAAAGCCGGACCCAGTAAAAACCTCAGGATTGTAGATCCGTCTTCCATCAACTATCACCTTAGTTCTCATATCGGAGAAATCTTGGGGTTTGAGTTCAACAAACTCATTCCATTCTGTCACAATAATCACACCATCAGCCCCATTAATTGCCTCCTGTATAGAACCACAATGTGTGATAAAAGGAATGGATCTCTGAGCAGTTTCTTTTGCAATAGGATCATAGCCTCTAACAGTTGCACCCATGTCGTGAAGTCTCTGACTTATTCGGATAGATGGTGCTTCTCTCATATCATCCGTTTCTGGCTTGAAGGCCAATCCCAGCAATGCGATCACCTTCCCTTTGATTTCAGTCATTTGTGCCAACAAGTCGACCGCACGTTGAGGTTGAAGTTCATTTGCCTGGAGTGCTGCCTTCAAAACTTGACTTTCTACATTGAGCTGCTTTGATACTGCGTAGAGCGCTTTGACATCTTTCGGGAAACAGGATCCACCAAATCCCACTCCTGCCCGAAGGAATCTGGGACTTATTCGATCATCAAGACCAATACCACGAGCCACCTGACCCACGTTTATTCCTAATCCCTCGCTTATGTTCGCGATTTCATTTATGAAAGAAACCTTAGTTGCTAAAAAGGAATTTGTGGCGTACTTAATCATCTCAGCCTCTGAAGTTGTGGTCTTCAAAATCTCACAATCAAAGGAAGTATAGAGTTGTTTTACATGTTCAAATGAAGTATCATCAACTGCTCCAATCACTATTCGGTCAGGCTTGGTAAAATTGGATATTGCTAGTCCTTCCATAAGAAATTCAGGGTTCATCGCCAATCCAAAATCTTGACCTGCAATTTTGCCAGAAATCTCCTCGAGTGTCTTTCTTACTACTCCAGAAGTAGTTCCAGGAATAACTGTGGATTTTACGACGAATGTCTTGTAGTCCTTCGATTCTTTTAGGAGTTTTGCTAATTCTTTTGTCTCATTCTCGATAAAAGATAAATCAATTGATCCATCTTCAGAGCTTGGAGTTGGCAAACAGATGAACAGTAGGTCTGAATTATCAAACATTTCCTGCCTGTTTAGAGTTGCAGCCAAGAGCTTTCTTTCTGTCACCACAGATAGGAGAAGTTCTTTGAGACCATTTTCAAATATTGGAGGTATTGCTTTGTTGATTAATTCGACCTTTTCTGAGACAACATCCAAACATGATACCTGAAAATCAAGATCAGCAAAACATGCACCACTGACCAGACCAACATAACCCGTCCCAATGATCCCTATTCTAGGCTTAACTGTCATTCAATAATTGTGAATACTTTATTCTACATATACGATACCATATGATTCCACGAAAAACGTAAGACCTTGTCCACATGAGGCTATATTGGCATATGTTAGGAAATATGAACCACTATTCTATGAATTCTATAATTCAAATTCTAAAATATCTCTGATTTGAAGCAATGTTAGTTGCGTTTTCGTGGAGAATTCGATGCAGAGTATCAGGAGG
>JAEOUB010000117.1 GCA_016839545.1 Candidatus Kariarchaeota archaeon
ACATCATGGTTCACTATTTTGTTCTCAATGCCAAGATAGAGCAGGCGGATCGCAATTTCAAGGGTGCAGACGGTTTGTTACAGAGTGCCCAGGACATGTGTGAGAAGTACAACCTTTCCCACCTGCTAGAAATTGTCAAGGAGGAACGGGTGGAACTGAATGAATTGCTGGCACTCTGGGATGATTCACTGCACTCCAACCAGACTCTGCTGGCAAAGATCAAGCAGAATAACCTGGACGAGTATATCAAGAAGATGCTATCTTTGACCTGATTGTAAGCTGAGCTCCTGCAGATTTAGAAGTAGGGGATACCACTAGGTATTTAATAGCCTACTACCTGTTAGGTAATATGTCGGAATCCAAGCTCCGTATTCTCGATGTTGCTGCTCAGCAATTTATGAATCGTGGCTACGAGATAGTCACTCTCAAGGAGCTTGCTGAGATCCTGGAAATCAAGGCCCCGAGCCTTTACTATCACTTTCCCGGGGGTAAAGAGGCCATCTATGTGGAGGTGGTGGAGCGAACTCTGGACCACTTGCATACCGATCTTATGATCATTATCTCCACAACACCCGATCTGAGAGAATGTATGATCAGTATTGGAAAATGGGCGGAGAAAAACATGATTATGAGCCCGGTGGTGATGAACCGGATTGATATGCCACAGCTCAGCCTGGATAATCAGAGAAAGCTGGCAATGTCATCCGCAAACAAGCTGTTCTCACCTATTCGTGAGATGTTTTATGATGCCCAGAAACGGGGTATTCTGCGTGATATTGATCCTGAGGTTGTGTCAGGCATGTTTCTGGCAATGCTAGAAGCCATGGACGAGCGGATCAACATGCGTGTCCCTGACAAGTTGGCAACCTGGGCCAAATCTGTGGATATACTGCTACACGGTATCATGAAAGATAATTAATTTTTCACCAACACAAATAGCCGCATTGCGTGAAGTTAAATACCTACCTAATGTTCGTTAGGTAATGAGTTCCAATTTCGTCAAAGTTGAAGACTCCCCGATCAGTTTTCCCTATCTGCGCAAGTTCAACCTTGTGATGGGAATTCTGCATGCCATCCAGGCTGCCATCATGGTTTTCCTTGGATCCACCGCCTTCCCTGATTTCTTCCGTCCCCTGCAGACCTACTACCTTGAGTTTGTCGGTCCCGGACTCGGTCCCGAGGGATCCAGCTTTGCTCCCGTTGCAGAAACAATCTTCACCTTTGATGCAGTCGGCGTCTGGGTAGCCGGTTTCCTCGGAATGTCGGCAATTGCCCACTTCCTGATCGCCGGTCCCCTGTACAACTACTACGTGAACGGGCTCAAGAACTATATCAACAAGGTGCGTTGGATTGAGTACGCCATATCTTCCAGCTTCATGATCGTCTTCATCTCCCTGCTCTTCGGCGTCTGGGGAGTTTGGGAACTATTCCTGATCTTCATGGTCAATGCTTCCATGAACTTCTTCGGCTACTCCCAGGAGCTAGTCAACAACAAGGAACGAATGGAGAGCGGCAACATCAGCTGGGCGTCATACTTCTTCGGCTGGTGGGCTGGCATAGCCCCATGGGTGGTTGCATTCGCCTACTACCTCCAGGCTGCATCCAACGATCCCGGACCACCTGAATTTGTGACCTACATCCTGATCTTCCAGCTGATCCTGTTCCAGTCCTTTGCCTTCAACATGGCACTGCAGTACCTGCGTATTGGCCCATGGAAGGATTACCTCTTTGGCGAGAGGATGTACCAGATACTGAGCCTGGTGGCCAAAACCCTACTTGCATGGCTCGTGTTTGGTGGCCTCTTCCAACCAACCTAGATCTATCCGATAGACCCTCACTCTAACCCAATAAGAGTACATCTGCAATAATCATGGGTAGTCCCAACATCAGTACATAGAACATGATATTCTTCAATCGAAGTATGTGATCTTCTCGCTCCTGGGTTAGGTGATCTGGAAGAGATACAACGTTGATCATCTGCAGATACCCCCGTATGACGAGACCCATACCGATTGAGTACAGCACGGCCATTATCGTATAGATCTGACCCAGCCACTTCACAATAACAGGCAGCCAAACCAGTCCCACAGAGAGTGATAACAGTACAATCGCCAGGATGAATGTATTTTTGAATCCGATCACATGGGCCACTGATTGCTGGTTGCGTACTCTATCGCCTTCGTAATCCATGATACCACCGGTCAACTCACCGGAGAGATTGGCAAGAAATGTGAGCATTGCAATTGTCCAGATCACAGCGTTATCTCCGGCATCAACCATCAATCCCCCGATAACAAAGGGCAGGATGGCTGATGTACTAACGATCAAGTTACCCCAGATCCCCCATTCCTTGACCCGATAATTGTAGGCAAATGCTAAGATGGTAAATACCAAGGTGAGTAGTCCCACAACCCAACTCCACATGATGGCTAGGATCAGACCAAGTCCAGCTGACAGTCCTGTCACAACCCATGCCTGTTTGATTGAGACCTTACCCGAAGGCAGTGCTCTGTGAGGTGCATTGATCCTGTCTACTTCTATATCGAAGATGTCATTGCTAATCATTGAAGCCGAGGAAATCAAGAATCCGATGATGAAGCCTATCGTGGCAGCTTCAGGAGGAAAGGCAGCAGTGGCAATGACCATCCCGATGATCACACTGGCACCGATCCCAATTCCAACTTCAGGTCTGCTCAGTCGTATCAATGCGGTGAAATCCATTTTCTTACGCCTTCTCCCAATATCAGACAGATTTACCTTTTGATTCAATTATGTCTTTCTGATATTTACCCAATACTGCTCGCCTGGTTAGTCTTTGGTGGGCTATTCCAACCTGCATAATAGCACATAACCTGATACTACCTCAAGCACCAAGATCCCCAATTATCTCATCCACATTCTTGATCTAATCCAGAACCTAATTCTTCCGAATTCTCTCACAGGAACAGTCTGACAGCTGTGGCATACAGCTAAATAGTGGTTGGATACCTGAAGGTATGGACAACGAGATCTATACAAAGCTGTATGAGGCTGCCAAGGTCGATGGCATCATTTCAGATGATGAGTACTTTATGCTCCAGCAGGTTCGAATCCATGGAGCTGTGTTTCTAGATACCCTGAAGAAAGCACGTGAGGACGGTATCATTGATGAATCAGAGGCTACGCAGTTGACCACGCTTCGGAAAGAAATCATGTCTCGGGCTGAGATGATAATGAATTCTGATGAGAATATATCTGAGGATGAGCACACATTGATATCTAGTCTGGCTGAGATCCTCTCAAAATATGATTTTACCGCATGATTGCTGGTAAAGAATTACCCAGGTCCACAATATTTCCACTCTGACATGGCGTTGTTTTAGATCTGATTAGAGAGAGGAGTAAAACGATCAGGATTATGGGTGTGTCATCAGGATTGAGTCCATTTTGAGCTGTATCACATGTTGACTATCGTATAGATCCTGTTTTGTCATTTTCAGATCTTTCAGATGGTTTTCCTTGATATGATCCAGCATAACCACTTTTACTTTCTCCACATGGCCGCCAGTAGCTACAAAATTACAATCCGTTGACGAGATTTGTTTGCATTGTATCGATTTCATTTAATCACCGGATATATAAAGTGACGGCACATATTAAACATTGGTATCAGCGTGATATCGGTGTATCTGGGATACACTACTCATCCTAGGGCTGAGGAGATCAGGATTATCCCCTGTATTCTATGGCTTGCACTGACTCCTCATTCCCTTCAAGAAAAGAGCTTCTCCACAGTCCCTATGCCATCTCAGGAGAGCACCATATCTCCTCAGGCTTGTCTTCAGTGGACGATCGATCGATATACCATTTCCATGCAGATAACCATATGGAGAATGTAAATAGAGTTAAACCTTAACCATCAAAGCACATCTGAACATGGGTTTTCATCCAAGCAGTCTACATCAGGCAGACTGGTCCTTTTTTATGAAGCTTGGTGAGATGGTTTCCAAAAACCCGTACCGCTTCTCCCACTGGGATTCTATCAAGGAGTCAGGTAATCGCATCACACATCTGGGCCTCAGCCAACTCAATCCTGAGCATCTACCCAAAGAACTGATCAACCTGACAGAGCTCAGGGTTCTTGATCTCACCGGTCCTGGAAGAGTGACTCTACCACCCGGATTGGGTGAACTCCAGCAGCTATCTCTGCTTATTCTACCTCACAATGGCGGTGACCTACCTGCAACCATCCAATCGCTGGAAACACAGCTGGTATCGGGAGAACTCGAGATTCGGCTTGCCAGTAGTGACTATACCTCTTCTGTCCTGAGTGCTAC
>JAEOUB010000118.1 GCA_016839545.1 Candidatus Kariarchaeota archaeon
TACCTTGTGTGCACGTAAGACTCTAGGTGGTTGATGAATGGAAGATCTAGTCTTCTACAAGAACATGTTTGATCAGGTCCCCATGGGGATTTTAATAGGTGATGAGGGGAAATTTGACTATGTCAATAATTCCTTTGTCCAGATGTTTGGCTATTCTGACAAGGGGGAGCTGATTGGTAAATCAATAGAGCTCATCTACCCACCTCAAGTCAGAGCTGAGCAGATCAAACGTGGTGACAATCGACGATCAGGGTTAAGTGAACCCCGAAGCTATGACACAGTAGGCATCAAGAAGGATGGAACTGAATTTCCCATCAATATCATGGTCTCTTCGTATGAGTTGAATGGAAAGATTGAGCTGATTGGTTTTTTCACTGATATCAGTGAACATCTTCTCACACAGAACAGGCTGATTAGTACCTACGATCAGTACCAGGCACTCTTCAATTCAGCTCCGCAGGGTATAGTCCTGCTCAAGGATGCTATTATCCAGCTGGTTAATCCCCAATTGGTGAAGATATTCGGTTACAGCGACCCTCATGAGCTTCTGGGAATGGGTATTGAGATGATCAACAGTCCGGAAGTGACTGAGGAACTCATTGAAAGAAGTCTGAAACGTCAGCGAGGAGAAGAAGTACCCGCAGTCTATGAGACCTGGGGACAAAGAAAAGATGCTTCTGTCTTTCCCATAGTTATCAAAGCAGAACGTATCAAGCTAGATGATGGTTTTGGTGTACTGGCCTATATCGAAGATATCTCTGCTGAGATTGGAACCCGAGACGATGTCATCTCCAATGAATTTCGTTTCCGATCGATATTCAACAATGCCTCTATCGGTATTGTACTGGCAGATCTTGATGGGTTCATGGTCCAGTCCAATCCCAAATTTCAGGACCTGGTCGGTTATACCTCAGATGAACTGCGGACAATGAAATTTGCTGAGATCACCTATGACGAGGATGTGGACTATAATCTCAACCTCTGGGAGACACTGGTCAGGGGTGATACCTCAGGATATGTTGTCAAGAAACATTATATTCACAAGGATGGGACCCTATTACCTGTCAATATATCTGTCTCAGCAATCAAGAATGGGGGTGGTGCAATTGACTATACTATTGCACTGATTGAGGATATGCGAGATGAGACTCTCCTGAAAGAGACACAGGAGGAGTTGAAACGAAAGGAAGAGCAACTCTACAGGGCTCAGAAGATGGAGGCAATTGCCAGGATCTCAGGTGGGATTGCCCATGATATCAATAACATGCTTACTGGAATTCTGGGATATATCTCCCTTATCGAGGCAGGAGATCTTGACAATATTGCTGATTACACTGAGGGAATAAAGAGAATCGTGACACAGTCTGCAGATATGTCGTCACGACTTCTGACGTTCAGTAGGCAGAGAATAAGCAGACCTGAAGTGGTAGACCTGAATATGGTCATCAAGGATATGGAGGTGATGATCAAACAACTTATCACACCTATCAAACTGGATCTTGTACTTGATCCATCAACCAGACCCATCTACATGGATCTTAACCATCTTCATCAGATTCTGATGAACCTGGTGATCAATGCCAAGGATGCTATGCCACGAGGAGGTCATCTTGAAATCTGTACCCGCTCACTCTCAACTCTGTCCCATTCTGCACCTGATGCCATCAGGTTTCTGGGATCTGACGTCAATATGCAAACCCCCTTCACAGAGCTGACAATCAAAGACCGAGGTGTCGGAATTGACAATGAGGGCTTATCGCAGATCTTTGAACCCTTTTTCACCACCAAGGAACAGGGCACTGGATTGGGACTGGCAACTGTCTATGGAATTGTACGTGAAAATCACGGCATCATTGATATTGCCTCTAAGGTTGGTGATGGAACAAAATTCACCATCTATTTCCCCACCCCCAACATCGAAGTGGAAGATGTTCCACAGACAGTGACCGCATCAGAGACCTCGATCCCCATGAAACCATTATCTATACTTCTGGTTGATGATAATGAGGATGTACGACGGGTTCTCAATCTTACCATGCAACAGATGAATCTGAGTGTCCATACAGCAGAAAATGGAGAGAACGCCCTTGCCAAACTCAAAGAACTAGGAGGTCAAGTGGATCTCATCCTGACGGATATGGTCATGCCGGGTATCATGGGAGATGAGCTGGCAAAATCTGTCAATCGAGAGTATCCAAATATCAAGATACTCATCATGACAGGGTATCACCAGCAGAGTGATGTATTCCAGAAATTGGAGCATTTGCCTTTCACAGTACTTGAGAAGCCATTTGATCAGGAGAAACTGAAGCAGACGATTATCCAGCTCTTTGTGTAGACTGACGAAACTAAACTTTAGGATTTAGAAGAAGATTTAAATCTGACAGATCAAATCAAATATTGGTTAGGAGATCAAGATGACCGAATAAACGCAAGCTAAGAAAAGATCATCACTTGAAAGATATCACCTTCGGCAGAGGGTCAGAGAACTTGGAGAGAAGACCAGTGCGATTGGGTCCACCACGTTAGTGACCCTCTATATCCCACCGGGCACTCGATTAAGTGACATCACATCAAAACTTACAGATGAGATGGGAACTGCCACCTCGATCAAGGACAAGAACACGGGCAAAGCAGTTGCAGAAGCACTTCGTTCCATCCTATCCAGGATGCAATACCTTGAGAATTGTGTGAATGGTCTGGCTATCTTTGGTGGAGTAACTGAACAGGCTGGCAAGATGGAATATTTTGCGATTGAGCCGCCAGAACCCATAACCAAAAAGGACTACATCTGTGACTCCCGGTTTCATGTGGACCATCTTGAGGAACAGATTGCCGAGAAGAACACACTTGGAATTCTCATAATTGACCGTGGTGGTGCCACATTTGCAACTATTCGCGGAAGTGCTCTGAAAATCGTTGCAGACGAGGACAGTTTTGTACCCGGCAAACACGGACGAGGAGGTCAGTCAGCAGGACGTATTGAGCGTGGTATTGAGATATTGGCTCAGGAGTTCTATTCCAAGATGGCACGTCAGGCAAATCATATCTTTCTTGATCAGTATAATATCAAGGGACTAGTGGTTGGTGGCCCATCCATGAGTAAAGACTCGTTTCTTGAGCATCCTACCCTTGATTATCGGCTCAAAGCCAAAATCATCGGTACGTATGATACCGGTTACACAGGTGAACAAGGCATTCGTGAGCTGCTAATGAGAGCTCAAGATGATCTTGACGAATTTGCCATGGTGAAAGAGAGAAAACTGGTACAGAGGTTTTTCGAAGAACTGGGCAAAGATACCGGTAAGGCCATCTATGGTGAGGAACCGATAAAGAAGGCATTTGCAGCAGCGGCAGTTGAGGTTCTTTTGTTTTCAGATGGTATCAAACGTTTGCATGTCAAGATACAGTGTACCAGCTGTAATAAAGAATTTCTTGAGGCATCACTTGAAGAAAATATCCCACTGCTCGAGACCAAGATATCCCAGACTGCCTGTCCAAACTGCAGCAGTGACAGCACACTCAAAATTGTGGAGCGTCAGTATCTTATCGATGAATTTGTAGAATTGGCACAGGAATCTGGTGCCGAGATTGAGATCATCAGTCTTGGTCACGAGGATGGACTGACTCTGATGAACACATTTGGTGGTCTCGCAGCAATCCTTCGTTTCCCTGTTGACTGGTAAATTTATAAAAATATCAGTAGTTTCAAAAATCAGTTTCTAAACACACTAAATTAGTGACCAGCCTCACCAAAGTCCAGGTCCAGTTCTGGTATCTCATCACCTTTCTGCTAGGCTGGGTTGAGGGGATGGTAGGTACATTTTTTCCCCTTATTCTTATTAATCAGGGTGGATCTCTTCTCCTCTTGAGTGTTCTGACCAGCCTAGTGTCACTTGTAGGGGTACTGCAGACACTGTGGGGACAGTTACTTGATCGGTACCATCGACCCAAAGCTATGGGTAACCTGTCCATGGCACTTGGCACCACCAGTTTAGTCTCCATGGCCACACTTCCAGGTTCTATGGGTTTTGGAGGATCGCGTATGGTTCACGGTCTCAGTGGCTCCGCTATGGCGAATTCCACCGCTTACCTTAGATCTGCATACTTTCCAAGCTCTAAACGCGGTCGAATCGGTAATCTGTTCATGGGATTCAACCTGCTAGGTGTTGCCTCAGGGGTCCTGCTAGCCGGTTTATTTTATAACTGGGTCGGGTATAGTCAATTTCAGTTTGTCCACCTTATTGCAGCCTATCTTACTGCTGTTGCTGCCCTGTTGCTGTGGAGGTACATACCCGAGTTTGATGAGAGTCTTATTGCAGACGAGCAGTTGAAATTTGCACTCGTGGAGGAGAGTGCAGATCTGCAATTCTCAATGAAGGAGACCCTGATCTATGCAAGGAGATCCCATGGTCTAATATTTTTTATTCTGGGAACACTCATCTTTCATCTTTCTGTGGGTATATCAGGTCCGTTTTTTGTTGTTGCTCTCAGCCAGACTTGGACTCTCTCCTCTCTTGACATCGGTCTGCTGAGCACCTTCAATGCCTTCCTCCAGGTCGTAATCATCTTTTTGTTTACTCCTGTTGTCGATATTGTCAATCGTAAGAAGGCCTTCACCCTCGGTGGTATCTTTGCTATTATTCCTGCCTTTGCAATGGTGCTAGAGCCAGCACTAATCATGTCTCTTTTCTCATCGACATTCGTCTACTGGATCGTCATCTATACCCTTTCAAGTATGGGCTGGGGTCTGATCAACGCTTTATCTCTTACCCTGTTGGTAGACTATATCCATCCAAAGATTCGGGCCAGTATCGTGGGTATATATGGGTCATTACAGGCCTTTTTGGGTTTTGTTGCTGCATTGCTCGCAGGTTTACTGGTCACACTCTCTGGATCAATGTTATTGGTGTTTTGGGTATCACTGGTGGGTAGGGTTGTAGGAGTAGCTATCCTGATCATCTCCCCCGAACCACCTCTCCCAACTAGTGATTTCTACGATCGCAGGAAGATCTTTGTTACTCGCATGTACTCGACCGTGGAACGAAGCATATTCTGGCTCCCCGTAGTCGGTTCAATCATGCGTAAACGCCGTTAAAACTTTCTTAAGACTTTGCTACAATATTAGTATCTCGCCACTAGATTCTTGGCTCTAGGGTATGTCTTCGTTGTGAGACTAGATCTCAACTTTCAACTTACCGTACTCAGCTCAAAGACTACCAAGTCTGAATATCATATCCTTTATTCTGTGGTAGATAAATTGAGAAATAAAATAGTGGGCCAGGGCGGATTTGAACCGCCGACCTCCCGGTATCTGGGGATTAGTCCTTCAGCTGATCCATATCAGCCGAGCGCTCTAACCAGGCTGAGCTACTAGCCCACAATGCACCAAATGAACCAATACTCAGACACACCCCATCGGAACGGGGAGGGTAGTATCGGTGTCGTGCAAACCCTCTTAAACTTTCAGGGTTTTTTAGTTTACTGTTGTAAACTGAGTTGCTCTAAGTTTTTCATTGTATTTCTTTGTCCTAGGACTTACCATTCTATCCACAAGCAAGGTCAAAAGATTAGAACCTCCAAAAAATCTCAGTGTATGGTAGAATGGATTATGATCATGGCACCTGGAAGTGATATCGGTCAGGTAGTCACCCACCACTTACTTGAGCAAGGAAAAGGAATTATCGGACTTGCCCGTCCCAACTCTGTATCATTTCTGGAAAGTCTTAATCACGAGAATATACACATTATACCATGTGAATATACAGACGAGCAATCGGTTAAAGAGGCATACCAGATTGCCAGATCAAAAGTGGACAGGATATCAGGCTTGATACACCTAGTAGGCGGTTCTCTTGTTACA
>JAEOUB010000119.1 GCA_016839545.1 Candidatus Kariarchaeota archaeon
CTTCCAAATACTAGGTGGTACAGACTTTGATTCCATGCACAATCTATTTGCCATGGGTCCTGAAATTGAGTCATTACAAGGGAATTACAGCATAATTAAGACAATTGACGCTGATATTCTCGCATCCACTGAATATGTAGGACCCTTGGTCCTGACCATCCTGGTCTACAGAGTGGAATTCTGTCAATGGCCACCCTATGGCATCAATGACTCTGTGGTTGATATACATACCTTGACAATAGATTTTGATTACAGATGGTTCGATCAGATCCCCGATAGTATTTCCGAGACCATCACAATCACTTCAAGCGAGTCTGCGACTACAACTGATGTGACAACCAGTGATACCTTCCAAACACCAGCAGCGGGAGTGGATTATCCCGCCACCTACCTCCTGATCAGTATACTTGCCTCTGCCAGCATATTGAGAAGGCGAAAATATCACAATTGATCGAGCAACATAAAAATGAGCAAAGAAATCAATTAGGAATTACTATAAAATTGTGACTAATTCGTTCTAACGAATTATTTTTGCGACACAGAGGATTTATATGGATATGTAGACAGACGGCGTCCATGGTTAGACACAACCAGGTATGCATATTTTTTGCAATATTACTGACACTGATTATGGCCACAGCACCTGTGGCAGCCCATACGGAGATCTATGTCTACGATAACTTTAATGATGGAGATCTGGAAGGATGGAATTTGACTAGTGTGTATCACCCCAAGACCTGTGCATCTGGTACAAATTTTGAGTGCCCTGGTACAATTGGAGACGTGACGATCACGAATCCGGGGGATCATATGACACTCCCATGGGGGGACAATGAATCGACTGTGACGTTTCGAGACGCTCAGTATCCCACAACAATTGTGGAGGGTCACTGGAGTTTTGAGGTCATGATAGATGGGGGGACTGGAATGGCTTTATGGTTTATGTTCAAGAGTTACAGAGAAAATGGGTTCGAAGGTAATAGCTTTCTAGAGGAAGCAGGGATAGAGGGTTACCTAATCTTTATAGAGGATATTTGGATCCGAGTTTTGGCGTTTCATCGTGAGTATACTCCCGGAAATCAGAGCCACATCCCCTACGAATCCTTGATCATGTATCAAAAGACTTGGAGCTCACTGAATTTATATTTTAGAGGCACATTCAAGTTTGATGTCACACGGCAAGCTGATGGTAATATCACGACGTGGATCAATGATAAGATGATTGGAACCGCAATCAATACCACGTATACCCAAAGCGAGGCATTTGATGTCGCAACTTTTGGCAGAGATTTTGGATTTGACAATCTCTTGATTGACAATGATGCGACCTGGTATCCTGATAGGCCCGGTGTAGAACCTGTGACCGAAACGGTTGTCGAAACAAGTTTGGTACCCACCACTATTACAGAACAGACTCCAGTTTCATTCTGGGCGATAAGCATTGGTTTAATGCTGATCCCAATAGTGAAGAGAAGAAAGTAAATCAAAGAAATCTTGTACCTTAGGGTTGTGGGTTATGAATATCACTGATCCTACCGATCCTGTATACTTAGGTAGATTTAGTACTAGGGGAGAACTGGGTGTGTAAGCGTATATTTGCCGTGATCTTGAATGGGTACATCAAGGAGTCCAAGCATCCGACCTTTATTTTCTTCCCTTGGAGAGTCGTGTCTAAGAAAGTAGAGCATGCTGTAGAAAATTGTGAAATCTATTTAAGGAGATGACCCCCGTTCCAATTCGATCTGAGGGTCAATAATCTGGGTTGGGATTTATTAGGTGCAATCGGGACATTTCTCTTCGGCTTCTTCAACCTAGTTTTCTTTTTCGTTGGTATTATCAGTTTCTTGGTTTACCTTTTTGGGAGGAGTCAGAACACGCACAACTATCCATTATTTTCCTTTGAATCGATGATTGATTAAAATACTGCACGGATCTAATTATAGTCGTCCATCGGAGAGAGACAACTGCGTTTCAGTTACTAAACTTTTTAAAACATTTTGAGAAATTACCCGTAATGGTTCCTCTGTGTATTTATCGCATGAGATCAAAATATCCTGATATTATGAATTAAGATATTATGAGATCCTGCGATGATACCTAATTTCCAACATTTAGCCTATACGTGCAGATATCCATGAGGAATACTAGC